>RFKO01000217.1 GCA_003694235.1 Anaerolineae bacterium | reverse complement strand
GGGAACGATGCCCTGACCGTGCTCACCGGCATCGGCAACCTGGCTGGCTCCGCCATCCAGCACGCTCAACTGTTCGAAGAACTCCAGGCCGCCCACAAACGATACCGCGATCTGTTCAACAACAGCACCGATGCCATTCTCATTACCTCGCTACAGGGCGAAATCATCGAAGCTAACTATCAGACCACGCTCTTCACCCACATTCCCTCCGCCCAACTGCGCGGCAAACACATCGGCGAAATCCATCGCCTGGATACGGAAGTCGTCGGCCCCAACCTGGAATACATTGGGCCTAACGAGACTCTGACCTACGAGTCCGATCTGACGACGGGAGAAAACCCCATCCCTGTGGAAGTCAAGGTGCACCCCATCCTCTTTGAGGGCAGCCAGGCGCTCCAGTGGACGATGCGGGACATCACCACGCGCAAAGAGCTGGATCAACTGCGCGACGACCTGATTTCCATGGTATATCACGACCTGCGATCCCCTCTGGCCAATGTTCTCTCCAGCCTGGATGTCCTCGAGAGCATCCAATCCTTCGACGAAGATCCCACCATCAAAACACTCTTCGAAATTGCAGTCCGCTCAACCCGCCGCATCGAGCGCCTGACGAACTCGCTGCTGGACTTCAACCGTCTGGAAGCCGGGCAACCGGTGACCAACACCAGCCCAACCGATCCCAAAGAGTTGATCGAATCCGCCGTGCTGGAAGTTCAACCCATAGCCAGCAACAAAGACCAGAAAATCATCGTTCGCGTGCAGGAAGGGCTGCCGCCCGCCGAGATCGACGAAAGCATGATCCAGCGGGTGCTGATCAACCTGATGGAAAACGCTGTAAAATACACTCCACCGCAAAGCCACATCACTGTTGGGGCCGCGCTGGCGGGCGATAAACTCTCTTTTTGGGTTGAAGATACCGGGCCGGGGATTCCGCCCGAAAAGCGAGCCACCATTTTCGACAAATACACCCGCCTGCACGAAAAAGGCGGCCCGAAAGGCATCGGCCTGGGGCTGGCATACTGCCGCCTGGCCGTCGAGGGGCACGGTGGGCGCATCTGGGTTGAAGAAGCCTCCAGCGGCGGAGCGCGCTTCGTCTTCACTCTGCCGGTGGCTGCCATCGAACAGGAAGAAACCGACCAGACTACAGCGCACGAGGCATAACATCACATATGAAGAAAATAGGCGACGGCATTTTCTACGAAACCGGCTTCGCAGGCGTGACACTGGGAGCCATCATCCGCCAGCGCGGCATCCTGATGATTGACACCCCCCTGCTGGCCGAAGACCTGCGCGCCTGGAAGGCCGCTCTGCTGGCGCAAAATCACGGCACGCACCACATGATCATCTTGCTGGATGCGCATCTCGACCGAACGCTGTGCGGCAGCAAGTCGCCCTACCCGGTGATCGCCCACACCCAGGTCATGGAAGAAATCGCGAACAACAAACCTCCCCAACAACGCTCCCAAAGCAACGACACCGGCGCCTGCTGGGAGACGCTGGGCAATATCAATCGCCAACACAAGCCGGAAATCTGCTTCAGCGAAGCGCTCTCCCTTCACTGGAGCGGCCTGGATGTTTACATCGAACATCATCCCGGCCCCGCGCCCGGAGCAAGTTGGGTGCACATTCCCGAAGCCAAAGTGCTGTTCATCGGCGATGCGGTGCTGCCCAACCAGCCACCCTTCCTGGAAAAAGCCGACCTGGAAGCCTGGCACGAGACACTCAACTATCTCGCCTCACGCAAGTTCTACGATTACACCATCGTCAGCGGACGCGATGAGATCATCACCATTGAAGAAGTGCGCGCCTTCCGCGAGTACTTGCGCTCCATTCGCGGCCGGATGGAAACCCTGGCAAACCGCGGCGGTCAGGCAGAGGAAACCGAGAAGTTCATCCAGCCCTTGCTGGAGAAGATTGCCTTCCCCGCCAGCAAGCAAGAGCAGTTCGCACAACGCCTGAAATACGGCCTGTTCCACTACTATCAGCGCCACTACCGGCAAGACGCATGAACCAGGCGCTCGAAGTTCACCGGAGATTACTGGCGTTCTACGGCTCACCCACCTGGCGCAACCCTCTTCCCCCGCTGGACGAGCTGATTTCCACCATCCTCTCCCAAAACACCAACGACAACAACCGCGACCGGGCGTTCTTTGCCTTGAAAGAACGCTTCCCCTCCTGGGAGGCTGTGCGCGATGCTCCGGCGGAGGAGGTCATCGCGACCATTCGACCGGCCGGGCTGGCCAATCAGAAAGGCCCTCGCATCCAGCAAGTCCTTCGTCAGATCACCGCCGAGCGCGGCGAGCTGGACCTCGGCTTCTTGCAGGACTGGCCCACCGACCAAGCCATGCAGTGGCTGCTCAAGTTCAAAGGGGTGGGACCGAAAACCGCTGCCATTGTGTTGCTCTTTTCGTTGGGGAAACCGGCCTTCCCGGTGGACACCCACATCTATCGTGTCAGCGGGCGCCTGGGCCTGCGCCCACCGAAGATGAGCGCCGAAAAAGCGCACCAGCACCTGGCGGCCATCTTTCCCCCCGAAACGTACTACGCCGCTCACCTCAACCTCATCCGCCTGGGGCGCGAAATCTGCACCGCACGCAAGGCGCACTGCCGGCGCTGTCCGCTGAACGATCTGTGTGAACACGCACTACAACAAGACCAGACCTCATGAAACGATTTTTCACCCTCCCCGCTTTTCTCTACCTCACCCTCGGCGAAGGCGTGCTGGCGCTGGTCATTCTGATATTGATCCCGGGCGATCCGAAAAACGCTTGGCTGTTGGGCTTCTCCCGTCTGCGCCTCGCCATGCTGGCCTTCGGCATCCTCATTGTCACCGGCCTGGGCATCGGCGTGCGCGCCATCCTGCGCACAAAGCCCCGTCTGGGAGCCTGGCGCGCCGCCACCCGCAGAGCCCTGGCCTGGGATGGACACGTCACCACCGCGCTGGTGATCTGTCTGGTCGTCCTGCTGGCAGGCAGCTACTTCCTGCTCACCACTTTCACCAGCACCGACGCCTTTCTGCTGGGGTATTTCTATCGCCTGGCCCCCTGGGTCTTCTGGCTGACCGCCTTCGCCCTCCAATGCCTGATCGCGCTTATATACTATCTGAAGCAGGAGCAGCGCACCTACTTCCGCGACCACGGCCTTGCCCTGATCCTGATCGTGGCCGTGCTGGCGCTGGGTTACACCATCCACACATCCCTGTGGTCGAAAACGCCGCAAGACTGGGACGTGCATCACATTTTCAATCGCGATGGCAAGTTCGACCTGGAAGAACAGGACATTCACGCGGTCTACACCGAGGGCGGTCGGCTCAGCCGGGGCATCAACCCCTATGCCCGCGTGCTGGAACAGGGCGGCGACATGCAATGGAACCTCACCTTCCCCGCCTACCTGCCGGTGATGTACAGCCTCTCGGCGCTGGTGGAAGGCCTCGGCGTAAGAGACTATCTGGATTATCTCAGCGTCATGCGCTGGTTCTTCCTAGCGGCCAACCTGGGCATCGCCTACCTGCTGTTTTACATTCCGTACCATCGCTACAACGCCATTTTCTTCGCTCTCTTTGGGGCCCTCTTCTGGCTGATGGACCGCTGGGTGGTACACATCACCATGATCTACCATTTCGACTTCCTGGCGCTGCTGCCCTTCCTGCTTTCGCTGGCGTTATGGCCCAAACACCGCCGCCTGGCGCTGGTGCTGTTCGGCATCTCGATTGCCGTCAAGCACATGGCCATCTTCATGGCGCCGGTTTTTCTCATCTGGGCCTGGCAGGAACAGAGACAACCTTCGCTCACCCGTCTGCTGGCAGACGCCTTGCTGATGGGCGCCGCGCCATTAATCATTTCGCTGCCCTTCATGGTCTGGAATCTGGAGGGATTCTTCAAATCCTTGCTGATCTCCCTCACCCGCGTGGCCGAGAGTCATTTCGGCGTGCCGGATTTCGCCACCGTCTTCAGCCTGCAAGGTGTGAGTGCCAAACTACCCATGTTCGGCCTTTTCGCGCTGGTCTACATCCTGGCCTGGCGCGGCAAACTGCGCCCCTTCGCCGCTGGTCTGCTCATCATGGCCGCCTTCCTGGATTTCAACGCCGTGCTCTTCCGCCACTACATGCTGTGGACAGTACCCTTGATCCCCCTGGCCGCGTGCGAAATCTTACAGCGCAACGAGAAAGCCGCCTCCCACAACTCTCCTCTATAAGTCAATGTCATCTGCCAGAGCTACTTCGCTTAGCCTTTCCAGACGCGCCTTCCTGACCCTCCTTATCACGGCAGCAGGATACCTTGCCATCCCCTGGAGGTTAGGGGCAGGAATCTTGCATTGGCAAGTCACCTGGTTTTCGCTTCATCTTGCGCTCATCATCATTTGCGGTGGCATGTTGTTCGTGTTCCAAAGGAAGAAGGGGTGGAGTGGCAACATCCCCTCATTTCAAGAATACCGTGATTCGAAATTGTTTCTTCTCGTCTTCCTCACCTTCTGCCTGCTGGCGGCGGGAGGGAGCACTTTGGCCATCTGCTGGTTCAGCAACGCGTTTTGGTTCCCTTATGCTGCCTCCCTTGTTCCACTTTCTGTCTCTGGAATCGCCATCGCCATCCAAACCCTGCACTTCTTCCATCAGACTGCTCACGAACGTTGGACCGTTTTCTGGCAAAAGTACCTCAAGACTTTCGTCCTATTGCTGATGTTACTTGGATTAGGGGCAGCCGTCCATGGCTACCTGGCATTCACTCCTCCCCATGTTCATGCCTATGCCCCTCAGGACATCCTGGATACCGAAATCACCGAACAGGACATCTACCTGGTCTTTCTCGAAGGATGGAAATTACACCTGGGCATCAACCCTTACGCTCGCGCCGCGAATCTTCAAGAACTCCGCTGGAACGACAGACTACCCACCTACCTCCCCCTGATTTATTATGCCTCTTCCCTCACACATTGGTTCGGGTTTACTGCCCTGGCAAACTGGCTGAAAATCTGGCGGCTGATGTTCATCGTTTTCAACCTGGCCATTGCCTGCGTCCTTTTCTTCCAAAGCATCTTCCATTACCGCAGCACATCACTGGC
>RFKO01000216.1 GCA_003694235.1 Anaerolineae bacterium | reverse complement strand
TCGATCCCAGCGGACGTTCTTACCAGATCGTACAGTCGCTGATCGCGGTGGCCAACGGCGGCCTGCTCGGGCGCGGCCCGGGTTTGGGAGCGCCGGGCTTCGTGCCCGTGGCGCAATCCGATTTCATCTTCGCCGCTATCAGCGAGGAAACCGGTCTGGCTGGCGCGCTGGCGCTGGTGTTGCTGCTGGCGCTGCTCGTTCACCGCGGCCTGCGCCTCGCCCTGGAAACGCAAGACGACTTCGCCCGTCTGCTGGCGCTGGGCATCAGCACGTACTTCGCGGCGCAAAGTGTGCTGATCATCGGCGGCAATCTGCGCCTGCTGCCACTCACCGGCGTCACGCTGCCGTTCGTCTCCTACGGCGGCTCCTCGCTGGTGACGTCATTCCTGACGATCCTCGTCCTGCTGCATCTGACCACCGACCGCGGACAGCAGAACACCGCCAGTCGGCCACACTCAGCCGTCCACCGTTTCCCTTCTCTCGCCATCGCCGCATCACTCCTTGCTGCTCTCGCTGCCATCGCCCTGGTCACCGGCTGGTGGGCGGTGGTGCGCGGGCCGGCGCTCCTGGGGCGCAACGACAACCCGCGCCGCGCGCTGGCCGACCGCATCGTACCGCGCGGCGCGATTCTCGACCGACACAACACGCCGCTGGTGGTCACTGAAGGCGCGCCAGGAGAGTACACCCGCCGCACGCTGGTCGCCGCGCTCGGCCCGGTGCTTGGATACATCCACCCGGTGTATGGCCTGGCCGGGCTGGAAGACTCGCTGGACGACTATCTGCGCGGCCTGGCAGGGAATCCTCCGCTCACCGTGTGGTGGCATCACCTGCTCTATGGCCAGCCGCCCCCCGGCGTGGATATCCGCCTGACGCTCGACCTCGACCTGCAAACCGTAGCAGACGACCTGTTGGCCGGTCAGCGCGGCGCGCTGGTGCTGCTGGATACCGCTAACGGCGACGTGCTGGTGATGAGTTCACACCCGGCCTACGACCCCAATCGACTGGACGACATCTGGGATGAACTTATCGCCGCCGAGGACGCGCCGCTGCTCAACCGGGCGGTACAGGGGCGCTACCCGGTGGGAGATTTGTGGGAACGGCTGGCCCCCGGCATCGAGCCGCTCTCCTGGGGGCAGACGCCTGAGGTGCGCCTGCCCGGCGGCGAGCCACACACGCTGGCCGAGATGGTCAGCCCGCTGGACATGGCGCTGGTGGCAGCCGCCCTCGGCAATCAGGGGGAACGCCCGGCCCCGCGGCTGGTGCAGGCCTATCGCCATCCCCAGGAAGGCTGGGTGTTGTTCGCCCCGCGCGGCAGCACAGGCACACTGGAGGGGTTGATCAGCCCGCTCATCCTGGCCCGCGGCGATTCACAGACCTGGGGGCTGGCCATCATCCCCCAGGGTGAGGAACTGACATGGTACCTCGGCGGCACGCTTTCCGGCGCGGAGGAGTCTTATGCCCTGGCGCTGGCGCTGGAACAACCCAACCTGGGGCTGGCGGAATACATCGGCGAGCAGGTGCTGCGCGCCGCGCTGGAGAAGTGAAGAATTCGCACCGCGTGACATGAGGCCCGCGAGGCGTCCAACTCAAGTCACGGCCTGACGTTCTGCTGAATAGGCTTCGTACTCGCCGGTCTCCACGATCTCGCGCAGGCGGCTGAGGGCGCGGTATATCTCCTCGAATGTGGTGTACAGGGGGGAAATCCCCAACCGGATGTTATCCGGGGCGCGGAAATCGGGGATGACGCGCACCTTCGGAGGCGGCGCTTCGATCAACGCGCGGGTGATGCGAAACCCCTCGGAATGGCGCAAGGAGATGTGCGAGCCGCGCCGCGCCGGATCCCGCGGCGAGCCAACCTCAAAACCCAACGGCAGTAGCCATTGATCGGCCAGGTAGAGCAGATATTCGCTCAACTGCACACTGCGGGCGCGCAGGGCGTTCATATCTACCCCGGAGAACACGTCCAGCGAGGCCTCCAGCGCCAGCATGGAAAGCACCGGAATGGTGCCGGCGCGGAAGCGCGAGATGTCCTGCACAGGGATGAAATCGAGGTCGAAGTCGAACGGCCGCGCCGCGGCGAACCAGCCCCACAGCGGCGATTGCAGCTGCGAGATCAGGTCTGCGCGCACGTACAGGAATGCCGGCGACCCCGGCCCGCCATTCAGGTATTTATATGTGCAGCCCACCGCCAGATCAACATCACAGGCGTTGAGTTCCAGCGGCACCGCGCCGACAGAATGGCACAAATCCCACAACATCAACGCGCCGGCCTGGTGCGCCTGCTCCGTAACGGCCTGCATGTCGTACATGAAAGCGCTCTTGAAGGCCACGTGCGTCAGCGCCACCAGGGCAGTATCTTCATCTATGGCCGCGGCCACGTCGTCGGGGTGGATGTGCACGCCATCGCGCGAGGGGATGAGTTCCAGGCGGTACTCCTCTCCCAGCAGATCCACGATGCCCTGCAGGATATACAGGTCGCCGGGGAAGTTGAACACATCGCTGACGATTTTGTGCCGGCCAGGGCGGACGCGCAGCGCGGCGAGCGCCAGTTTGAACAGGTTGATGGAGGTACCCTCGGAGACCAGCACCTCGTGCGGCTGCGCTCCGATCAACGGGGCAATGCGCTCACCCAACCGGCGCGGCAGGTGAATCCAGCCTTCGTTCCAGCCGCGGATCAGACGCTGCCCCCACTGACGCTCTACGGCGTCGCGCAACGCATCCATCACCGGACGCGGCAGGCGGCCAAGCGAGTTGCCATCCAGGTAGATTTCATCGGGGTCGTGAATCACAAAGCGTTCCCGCAGAGCCGCCAGCGGGTCGTCGGCGTCCATTCGGCGGGCGAATTCAGGTTCGACGGAAAAGTCCATAATTTCACCTCTTGACATTAACGTTACGTCACGGTTTATACTCCCGGCATGTACACCGTCAAGCAACTCGCCGATCTGGCCAGCGTCAGCCGACGCACGCTGCGCTACTACGATGACATCGGGCTACTCAAACCCGCCCGGCGCGGCGACAACGGCTACCGCTACTATGACCGGCAGGCGCTATTGCGGCTGCAACAGATTTTATTCTACCGTGAAATCGGCTTCTCCCTGAGCGCCATACGGCAGATACTCGACGCCCCCGATTTCGAGCTGGAGCAGGCCCTGCGGAATCATCGCGATGCCCTGCAGAGGCGCATCCACCGCCTGGAGAGGCTGGTAGCCGCAGTCGATGACACCCTGGCTTACTTGAAAGGAGACCCACAGGTGAGCGAAAAACAGATTTTCGAACCCTTCAGCGAGGAAAAGCAGGCCGCCTATGCCGAACAGGCGCGCCAGAAGTACGATCCCCAGATCGTGGATGAATCCATGAAACGCTGGAAGAACTACAGCCCGGCGCAGCAGCAGCGCATCCTGGAGGAAGGGAACGAGATTTACAACGCCATTTGCGCCAACATGCAGCACGGCGCGACCAGCGCGGAAGTGCAGGCCTGGATCGCCCGCTGGCATCAGCACCTGCGCAATTTCTACGAGCCTACGCCCCAAATGCTGCGCGGTCTGGGGCAGATGTACGCAACCAGCCCGGATTTCCGGGAGCGGCTCGCTGCCCTGCACCCCGACCTGCCGGATTTTCTCAACGCCGCCATCCAGGCCTACTGCGAGGGGTTGCCGTAAATCAGCGCAGAGGAACAAAGACGCAAAGCGCCGCTGATTTTACAATGTTTTGACATCCTCCTCACAGCGAGTTGATGCCCGCAGGGTACGATGAGCACATC
>RFKO01000215.1 GCA_003694235.1 Anaerolineae bacterium | reverse complement strand
GCGCCCCACAAAAGAAAGAAGTACGCTGCATTCGCCCCGCGCTGCAAGAGACCGCGCATCAAGAGGAAGGCGACCATCGCAATAAAAGCGATCAGAAAATACAAAAAGACCTTCCAGGCAGCATAAGCCATTTCTGCATGGAAGGCTTCTCCGAGCAGGCGCAGGAACAATTCGCGGGTTTTCTCCAGACCAATGATCTTATCCGCGATGTCCAGCACTTCGGGTAACAGACGGTAAATCCAATATACCAGCGAGATCGCGGTCGCAGCGCTTACAAAGCCGGGTAACAGCCACAGCCAGGGATTCTCCTGTTGCTCAGCCGCCAGCGAACGCACTTTCATCACATTACGCCACCCCAAAATCAGCAGGCCGATCGCCAGGGCAAAAAACAGCACATACGCCAGATTGTCGAGGGCTTTGACGTAGTTTTCCATCCCGATGAAAGCGCTCCGCTTCAGACGCCATTTATGCAGGCTGACGAAAAGCGCAAAACCAACTGGAAAGATGCCAAACACAAAAATCAGCAGGGTCGCGGGGGCAATCATCAGGTAGGCTGTGATATACTCCCGCCACTCTCGTATGCGCCGTGATTGCATTGAAAGAGCGCCTCCGTTTTTTCAATAACGGTTTTTACTTCCTCACGATGGCGTGTTATTATAACACGGATGCATCCCGCTTTTGGCTGCATCCCATCACGCTTCACACAGGAAAAATGTCCTCCCAGAGCCTGGGTATTGTTCATTGCCACAAAGGAAACCGTGAACACCGACTCGTTACTCCACAATCTACGCTCATCCAACGAAAACCTCTCCAGCGACGATCTGGTCTTGCCCGCGTACCGGGGAGGCTCCATCCTCAACATCCTGGCAAGCATCTGCCGTTGGCTGAACCTGCCCCCCCTCGCAGGGGAACCGTTAACGCCGGAGGTCGACGGCTTCCCCGCGGGAGAGATGCGACGCGTGATGCTGGTTTTGATGGACGCGCTGGCCCTTCACCGTTTTCAGCAATGGCTGGGCGACGGCCTGGCCCCGGTGTGGCGCAGCCTGCAAAAGCAGGGTTTCCTCGCCCCCTTGACATCCATCATCCCCAGCACCACCAGCGCGGCCACCACCACCCTGTGGACAGGGGTGAGCGCCGCCGTCCACGGCATCGCCGGCTACGAACTCTGGCTGAAAGAATACGGCATCGTCAGCAACATGATCTTCCACGCCCCCATGGCCTACAAAGGGGTGACGGACGACCTCTCCCGCGCCGGATTCGAGGCCGAGAATTTCGTCCCCGCGCCGACTCTCGGCCCCCATCTCCTCGCCCACGGCGTGACGCCCTACGCCTTCATCCACCGCTCCATCGCTCGCTCCGGCCTCTCCCGTATGCAAATGAAGGACGTCAAAGTCCACAGTTTCCTCACCCCTGCCGACCTGTGGATCAGCCTGCGCCACTTACTGGAAGCCCGCCCCGAAGAACGGCAATACATCTGGGTGTACTGGGGCGCGGTGGACGGTCTCTCCCACCACCACAGCCCCGACAACGAGCGCACGGCTGCGGAGTTCGACCAGTTCAGCCGGGCGATGGAAAACTTCTTCCTGAAGCAACTTTCCCCCACCGCCCGCCAGGGCACGCTGCTGGTGCTGACCGCCGACCACGGCCAGATTTACACGCCCAACGCGCCGCGCTACAATCTGCAGAACCACCCCGAACTGGAGGCCATGCTCCACATCCGCCCCACGGGCGAAAACCGGCTGATCTACCTGCACATCCGCCCCGGCAAGGTACAGGCCGTGCGAGATTACTTCGCCCACGCCTGGCCCGGAGACTTCACCCTGCTCACATCGGAGGAAGCGCTGGCCCAGGGGCTGTTCGGCCCTGGCGAGCCGCACGCCGATTTAGGCAACCGCCTGGGCGACCTGATCGCCATCGCCCGAGGCAAGGCTTACCTGTGGTGGGGCGGTGAGAAGAATCCCCTGCGCGGCCGCCACGGAGGATTGCACCCCCACGAAATGCTGGTGCCCTTCCTGGTCGCCCCGCTGTAGAACGGTCACAAACGCTGGTAGATCGAACGCGGAAAAACGGAGTTCACACCATGGACGACATGATCCCCCAAATCCTGAGCGAAACCCGCACCATCGCGGTGGTGGGCTTCTCCTCCAACCCTGCCAAAGCGGGATACTATGTGCCTGCCTATCTACAATCCCACGGCTACCGCATTATCCCGGTCAACCCCAATCTGGAAGAAGGGCTGGGGGAAAAAGCCTACCCATCCTTGGAGGCCATCCCTGAGCCGGTTGACCTGGTGCTGATCTTCCGGCGGAGCGAATTCGTCCCCCCGGTGGTCGAACAAGCCATCCGCATCGGGGCGCGCGCCGTCTGGATGCAATTGGGGATCATCAACGAAGAGGCTGCCCGCATGGCGCGTCAGGCAGGGTTGTCTGTGGTGATGGATCGCTGCATGAAGATCGAGCACGGACGCTGGCTGAGCAGCCCCTAAAACCGCCGTTTCATCCAGATGAGCGTGTGCTCTGGCTCGAAGCCGAGGGAACGCAACGTCTCGGCGGCGCGCCCGGCGGGATAGTCCAGCCCCAGCGGACGGTACAGGTCACCCTGCTCGCGCAGCACGGGCAGCACCGCGCGCAGGGTCAGGGCCTCACTCTGGGGCGGCGCGGCCAGCCAAAGACGGTCGGCATAGGCCGAAGAAGGCTGCCAGGACAGCACACCGGCCAGACGACCATTCTGCATCACCCCCCATTGACGAACGGGAAATTCCATAAAGAAACGGTAGAGCATCCCCCACCAGTCGGGGCGCAGCGCCCCCATGCGCAGGGGAAAATTCCAGCGAATGGCAGGCGGATAATTGGCGTCCAGCCAGGCGGCCTGCTGCCGCCAGGCGGCGGCGCGCGGAGTAACCACCCGCACGCCGGGCAGAGGGTCTCCCGCCACGGCCTGCAAATGCGGCAACACCCAATATGTGCGCCGCGTCTGAGGAACAAACCCCAGGGAATGATACAAAGCATAGGCGGCGGGATTATCATCGCGCACGTGCAACCAGACCTCGCGCGCCAGGCGGCGGCGCGCCCTGTCCAGGCCCGCCTGTGTCAGGGCACGCGCGATCCCCCTGCGGCGGAAATCGGGGTGCACGGCCACATTGGCAATCAGGTACAGCATCCGCCCACGATGCCAGAAGGGAATCAGGCTGAGGTTACCCACGACCCGTCCGTGCTGCACCCACACCAAGCCCCCCAGCGGATAGCCCGAAGAGAATGCCTGCCACCGTTGCGCCACACCGGCGCGCGCCGCGCGGCGCATACGCTCAATATAGCGGCGGCCGTCCATGCTCAGCGTCTCGGCAAAGCAGGTTTCGATCAGGTCGGCAACCGCCAGCAAATCGCGGCGCGGGTCAAAAGGGCGAATGTGCGCCGCAGACGAATCCGACCAACGGGAAGAAATCGTTGCCATAGTGCGTGTACTCCATTGTACCCCATTCGTTCTGGTGTACAATACACCTCATGAACGAACCACCCATCACCCGCCCCACCAGCTGGCGCACCAGCCTGCGGCACTTCTGGCGTCGCCTCGCCCCGCCGGTGACTCAGGAACGCCGCGGCGAGGTACAGGTTCGCCTGCGCGAGGCCTCACATCCCGATTTCAGCTTCTTCCTGCTGGTGCTGCTCTCCAGCGTGATCGCCACCTTTGGGCTGCTGATGAACTCACCGGCGACCATCATCGGCGCCATGCTGGTCGCGCCGCTGATGTCTCCGATCATCGGGTTGGGGCTGGGTTCGATCCGCGGCGACGACCGGCTGATCCGCGATGCGGCCGCGGCGCTGTTTCGCGGCGCGGGGCTGGCCGTGCTGATCGCCTTCGCCCTGGCGGTAGGCAACCGCATCTTCCCTTTTCAGCCATTGACACCGGACAACCTGCCCACCGAAGTGCTGGCGCGCACCCGCCCCTCACCGATGGATCTCGGCGTAGCGCTGGCCGGCGGCCTGGCCGCGGCCTTCGCCCTGGCCATGCCCAACATCTCGGCGGCTCTGCCTGGGGTGGCCATCGC
>RFKO01000214.1 GCA_003694235.1 Anaerolineae bacterium | reverse complement strand
GCGGATTGGTGCGTTTGGTGATCTGGGCGGTGAAATCCGTCAGGTTGCCGACGACCTGAGAGGAGAAATTTTCCACTCCGCGCACGATGGAGGCCGCAAATTCGCTGCCGGGCAGCACTGGCCGCGAAGAGGATGAGGAGGAAGATGTAGGACGAGGGGTAGGGCGGGCGGCTGAGGGCGCAGTGCGACGCGGCGGCTCGTAGCGATCCCACCAGGTGGGGGCGTACACCCGACGTCGGCGGAAGACTTCCTCGGCGCGGTCGTCGAAGCGGCGGTCGAGCATCGTCCATTCCATTTGCTCTTCGAACATCTTGCTGCTGATCTCTGGCGTGTCGGCGGCTTCGATCTGCTGCCAGGCTTTTTCCATGATGCTTTTGTAGTACGCCACCGTCTCGCGGTGGCTGAAGCCGCGCATTTTCTTGCCCACGTTGCGGATCATTTTGACGATGAGGTCTTGCAACTTTTTGCGGCGCGTCGATTTGCTGCGCGTTTTGAAGGCTTCCAGAAAATCTCGTTCGTAATAACGCAGTTTTTCGTCCGGGTTTTCCAGGATTTTCAGCTTCAACGGGTCTTTTGAAACCACCTCGGCCGCGCCTTTTTTGAGCACCGAGAACAGGATCATGGTGAGGATGCGGTCGGCGGGTAGTTCCATCAGGATGCCGGCTTCGACGGCGGTCAGGCCGCGTTTGATCCCATGCCCCTCGATGCGGATGCGCGGCGGCAGGTATTTCATCTTGCGCCGTTGGGCGCGGATGCGGTTGAAGACGAAAATGCCGCCGATGAGCACCCACCAGCCAAGCATGCGCAGCATCCCCTCGTCAATGCCGAGCCGTTCCAGGATTCCCGGTTTGGGGTAAACGTAGAGGGCTTCGGCTCGGATGGCCTCGGCCGGCACCTGTAATGTGAAGTTGTTGCGCGTGGTGGCCGGCAGCGAGTTACTCTCCCATTCCAGCGTCACGCGGCCCGCGCTGTCTTGTGAGAACAAAGGGGAGGAGGGGAAATTGGGCGGGGCTGTGATTGCGGTGACCTGATCGGCGGTCACTCCCTCAGGCAGATGGAATAGCACCTGGGTGTGCGTCTCCCCAATCAGCAAATCCGAGGGGAAATCCGGCAGAGGAAATTCCAGGTTGGCCAGCCGATATCTTCCCTCCCACCAGCTGGTAAAGAAGACCTGGTCGGGGATTGTGTAGCTCAGGTGGATTGTGCCGGAACTCCCCGGGGCGATGGCCTGCCTGCCCAGTCGGACCTCAAGGGTGGCGTATTGGAAGGAGACAGAGATCGGTTCGTTGTCAACGGTCGCCAGATATTTCTCCAGCCGCTCTGCGTGGTAGGGGACGGGCACGCTCAGGGTGGTGAGCTTGCTCTGGCGTGAGAGATTCTCGAACTCGAAGGTGTACGCTGCCTCCAGCGAGCCATCCGCGTTCAGGAAGGCCTCGATGGATTGGTTTTTGAGATGGTAGGTCGCCAGCACATACTGGCGGGGTGCGGAAGCGCCGAAGAAGTATTGCGTCGCGCCGTCGGCCTGAGTGCTGTGCCAGGTGTACGTCACCCGGCCGTCCTCGTCGAGCGAGGTCTCCGGCTCAGGAGGAAAGCCTGCCAGAACGGTGTAATCTGACGGTCTATGCCAGCGCCCCTCGGATGGGCCGACGCCGGGCGGCAGATGCAGCGAGACGGTCAGATCGGTGTTGCCGTGAACGAATTCTGCCCCGAACCAGGTGGGGGAGAATACCAGGCTGGCGTAGTCGGGATTTGTGGTGTCTTCTTGAAAGGGATAAGTGACTTTGCCGATGTGGACATGGACTGTACCGCGTTGCCCAGCCGGGATGGCGTTTTCGCCCAGCCCCAGCGCGATGCCGTAGGTCACATAGGGCGATTCCTGGATATTCAGGATGGGCTGCCCGTCCACATCCGCGGAGATGGAGGTGGGATCATACTCCGGGAAAGGCAGGCCGACATCCACGAAGTCAATTGGGGAGGCCTGCCGGTCGTTGGCGAAGACAAAAGTGTAGTCTATCGTGATAGTGCTGTCGGCGTTCCAGTAAACGTGGACGACTTCGGATTCCAGGTTGAAGGAGTAGGTCTGAGCGGCGATGTTCCCCGGTATGAGCAGGAGCAGGCAGGTTAGCAGCGCTCCTAACCAGAATTTTCGGCGTGTGGGAATAGAGATGGCGTTTTCCATCGCTCCTCCTGTGTGTACCGGGGTGGCATCTTAGCGTGAGTCCATCCGAAAATTTCTCCCAGGCATGTCACCGCTAGCGAAGCGAATCGGTCTCCCTCGTTAGCGGTGCAACTGCTCGCCAGTTGCTTTGGTTTGCGGTGGCTCGAATCCGCTTTGAGAGCGTGGCGCAACTGCTGGCCAGTTGCGCATTTGGACAACTGACAAGCAGTTGTCCTACGGTGTCACTGCAAATGGCATGTTTCGGATAGATACTTATTTGATTGGATCACCACTTAGGTTCTTCGGTGAGTTGATAAGATGTTCCGCAGTAAGGGCAGATGACAACGGGCGCGCCGGCCAGCATTTTGATGTTTTCGGCGCTCAGTGCGCCGCCGCATTTCTGGCATTTTAAAGTTTCCAGGTTGACATCGCCGGAGAGTTCGATGTTGAGCGTGCGTGGTTCGGTCTCGTCGCCGGGGGGCAGGGCGCGACGCGCCAGCCAGATCAATCCCATGCCCAACCCCACGCTGATCAACCCGATCAGCAGCCAGCCGGTGCGACCTTCCGGGCTGAACGTCGCCCAGATGAAGAGCACGCCGAAGAAGATCAGAATGGCCGCGGCGATGTACGCCAGTATCCTTCCGGTGTTCATGTCCCTTTCGCCTGGCTTTCGTCGTCGGATGTATCCAGTTCGGTTAACTCGCCGGTGACGATGAAGATGGTGCGCTCGCAGATGTTGGTCACGCGGTCGGCGGTGCGCTCCAGGTTGTGGGCAGCCCACAGCAGCAGCGTGGCGCGGTCGATCGTTTTGGGGTCGGAGATCATGAAGGTGAGCAATTCGCGATAGACCTGGTTGTACAGGTCGTCCACCATATCGTCTTCTTTGGGGATGGCGTAGGCCGCTTCGGTGTCGCCTTCCACGAAAGCGGTCAGGGCGCGGTGGAGCATATCGGCGGTCAGTTCCGCCATTTTGGGGATGTCGATCAGCGGCTTGATGGGCGGCTCGTGCCCCAGGCGCAGCGTGATGCGGGCGATGCCTTTGGCGTAATCGCCCATGCGCTCCAGTTCGCTGACCACATCGATGACGGAGGCCAGAATGCGCAGATCGCGCGCCAGCGGCTGCTGGGTGGCGATGGCGACCATGGCTTTGTTCTCCACTTCGAAACGCTTGGCGTTGATGTCCTGGTCGGCTTCGTACAATGCTTTGGCGGCTTCCAGGTCGCGCTGTTTGAGCGCCTCGACGGATTTCAGGATGGCCTGTTCCACCATGCTGCCCAGGGCGAGAACATCGTCGAAGTTCTCGCGGATTTTCTGGTCAAGGACTTCTCGGGTCATGGAAAATACCTCATCTTATTGATTGATATTATAGCATCAGTCCCGGGCTTCATACGCCTTTAGCAGGGCGGGGATTTGCTCGCTGATCTGGTCGCGCACGCGGCGGAAAACCTGCATGATCTCCTCTTCGCTGCCGCTCGCTTTGGCGGGGTCCTGAAACCCCTGATGGACGCGGCGTCCCTTGCCCAGCCAGACGGGGCAGTTCTCGGCGGCGTCGTCGCACACGGTGACCACCAGGTCGAAGTCCATCTCGCGAAAGCGGTCGGCGTGTTTGGATTCGCCCTGGTGCTGGATGCCGATTTCGGCCAGCGCCTGCACCGCTTTGGGGTGGACGTAGCCCGAGGGTTGGGTTCCGGCGCTGAAGGCCTGCCAGCGGTCGCCCATGCGGGCGTTGACGATGGCTTCGGCCATCTGGCTGCGGCAGGAATTGCCGGTGCACAGGAAAAGGACTTTGCGTTTGCGCATGATTTATCCAAACCTGCCGGAGATGTAGTCTTCGGTGGATTGCTTTTCGGGGTTGGTGAAGATTTTTTCGGTGGGGCCGAATTCTTCCAGCACGCCGGCGCGACCTTCGCCCAGGTTGAAAAAAGCGGTGTAATCGGAGACGCGACCGGCCTGCTGCATGTTGTGCGTGACCACGATGATGGTGTAGTTTTGCGCCAGGTGGCGCATCAGTTCTTCGATTTTCAGCGTGGCGATGGGGTCGAGCGCCGAGGCAGGTTCATCCATCAGGATGATCTCCGGCTGGACGGCGATGGCGCGGGCGATGCACAGGCGCTGTTGCTGACCGCCCGAAAGCGAGAGGCCGCTCTGGTGCAATTTGTCCTTGACTTCGTCCCACAGCGCCGCGCCGCGCAGCGATTCTTCCACCAGTTGATCCATATCGCCCTGGTAGCCATTGATGCGCGCGCCCCAGGCCACGTTCTCGTAGATGCTCTTGGGGAAGGGGTTGGGCTTCTGGAAAACCATGCCGATGCGGCGGCGCACTTCCACCGGGTCTACGTCGGGGTCGTAGATGTTCTTGCCGTGATACAGCACCTCGCCCTCGGTGCGCGCCGTGGGCACGAGTTCGTTCATGCGGTTGAAGGCGCGCAGCACGGTGCTTTTGCCACAGCCGGAAGGGCCGATGATGGCAGTGATTTTGTTCTGGGCGATTTTCAGGTTGACATCGCGCACGGCCAGGAAATCGCCGTAGTACACGCGCAGGTTGCGGGCTTCAATAGCGTAGTGTTCGGTCGTCTGGTTCATTGGTCGTCTATCCCATTCTCTTGCTATAGCGGTTACGCAGCAACACGGCGGCGGCGTTCATCGTGAGCAACAGCGCCAGCAGCACCAGGATGGCGGCCGCGGCGAGGTTGCGAAATTCATCCTGCGGGCGGGAGGTCCACTGGTAAATCTGAATCGGCAGGGTGGTGAACTTGGAGAACGGCCCGTCGGGGTCGAAGGTGATGAAGGTGGATGCGCCCACCACGACCAGCGGCGCGGTCTCGCCAATGGCGCGAGAGACGGCCAGGATCGTGCCGGTCAGGATGCCGGGCAGCGCGCCGGGCAGCACGTGATGCCAGATCGTCTGCCATTGGGTCGCGCCTAACCCAAAACTGGCCTGTCGCAGCGAGCGCGGCACGGAGCGGATGGCTTCCTGCGCGTTGATGATGATGATGGGCAAAATCAGCAGGCCGAGCGTCAGTCCGGCGGACAGGATGGTGCGCCCGTTGGCAGTGGTGGCGTCTTTCACGTAGCCAAACACCGAACCGCTGGTGATGGGCTCCAGGGCGCGCACGAAGATCGCCAACCCCAAAATGCCGTAGATGATCGAGGGCACGCCGGCCAGGTTGTTGATGTTGGTCTGGATGACGCGGTTGAACCAGCGGTCGCCGGCGTACTCTTCCAGGTAGATGGCCGCGCCGACCCCCAGCGGGAAGGCAAACAAGATGGTAATGGCGATCGTCCACAGCGAACCCAGAATGGCCGTGCGCACGCCGGCAAACTCCGGCTTGGAGGATTGCGGATGGGTGATGAATTGCGGTGTCAACCAGGAGCGGAAGACGATTTGCGCCTGAGGGTATTTTTCCGCCGCCTCGGCGAAGACCTGGTCGCGGCGGAAGAGCGAATCGAACAGCGGCCAGGATTTTTCCACCTGCGGCTGCACCACGCGCTCGATCACCAGTTCGTAAATCTCCTCGCGGGTGCGCTGCTCGAAGGGTTTTTCACGCTCCAGTTTGCGGAACAGCCCCTCGGAGACGTGTTCCTTCAGAATGGTAGTCAGGTCCAGCGGGTGCAGGTTTTCGATGGGGATGCCGTTGATCGCCAGGCTGGCCGGGTCCACTTTATTCTCGATGGCCACATACCCAAAGGCCGAGTTGATGATATTGAGCAGCAACGCGGTCAGGGCGATGATGCCCACCAGCGTGGAGGCCTGGAAGACGATCAGCCAGATGCGCCCCCATTGGTGACGGCGTGACAGTGCGGGGGTGTATTCTGCGCTGGACTCGTTTGGAAGGGGACTTTGCAATTCAGGCATGATTCTGTTCCTGGCTATGGCCAGAAGTTCAACATCTCCGAGAAGTTGAACTTCTAAATCGCCACGCTATTTTGGAAGGCTACTAATCATATACCTCGCGGAAGCGGCGCACCACCCGCTGGCTGATGATGTTCAGCCCCAGGGTGATGAAAAAGAGCACCAGGCCGATGGCGAAGATGCTGTTGTAATCGATCGAGTCATAACTCAGGTCGCCGCCGCTGATACGCACGATGTGACCGGTCATCGTCTCGGCGGCCTTGAAGGGGCTGAAGGTGAAGTTTGGCCCGGCACCCGCGGCGATGGCGACGATCATCGTCTCGCCGATGGCGCGCGAGATGGCGATGATGAAGGCCGCGGCGATGCCGGAGAAGGCCGCCGGCAGCACCACTTTGACCGCCGTCTCCAGTTTGGTTGCGCCCAGGCCAAAGGCAGCCTCCCGCAGGCTGCGCGGCACGGCGCTCAACGCGTCCTCGCTCATCGAACTGACCAGCGGGATCACCAGGATGCCGATCACAATCCCCGCCGAGGCGGTGTTGTAAATCTCCACCACGTCCTTGCCGAAGATAGCGCGCAGCAGGGGGGTCATGAAGGTCAGGGCGAAGTAGCCGTACACCACGGTGGGGATACCGGCCAGGATTTCCAGGATGGGCTTGAAGATGTCGCGGGCGCGCCGGGAGGCGTATTCGCTCAGGTAGATGGCGATGCTCAAACCCAGGGGGAGGGCGACCAGCATGGCGATGGCGGAGGTCATCAGGGTGGCGTTCAGCAGGGGGAGGATGCCGAACTTCCCGATTTGGGGGTTCCATTCGGTTTTGGTGAAGAATTCCACCAGGCTGACGCGGCGGCCTTCGTAAATATCCAGCCCGCCCTTGTGGGGCGCGGGGAGCGTGCCAAGAGCGCCGCGCTCAACCTCCACCGTCTGGCCTTCGATGGCCAGCACCTGCATGATTTCGTCATCCACGCGGATGATTTCACCTGCGTGGAGCGGGCTTCCGCTCGCGCTGACCTCGAAGCGATTCTCGTCTGGCCCGATGCTCGCGGCCAGTTGTTTGTTGGTATCTTCCCACATGCGGCGTGAGAAGAAGTTGAGCGATTCTTTCCCCAGTTCGTAGATGATGCCCACGGTGGTGAAAATAGAAAGCGCCGCGGCCAGGAAGAGAAACGTCTGAATGATCGTTTCTGTTCTGCGAGGCTTGCGGCGCAGAGATGAGACGGGCAAGTCGTTGGGATTTGATGCCATGAAGCGAATCCTCTCGGAAGTGTTGCTGGGATTATATCGCATGAGACGCATTAACGACCATGCCCCCGCAGTGGTGGGTGCACCAAAAATATGTGGGCCGGGGCAGGTGACGGCATTGCCGTCGCCTGCCATCTCGCTTTTTAGCGCCCCCGCAGGGGTCACATCTGCGGGAGCAAGATCGTATGCGGGCGGGCTTACTGTCCCATGGCGTCAAGCCAGTTCTGCATGGATTGCTGCAGGGCTTCGTTGCTGGCGGGGAAGTAGCCGACATCCACGATTTCTTCGTTCACGTAGGTCAGGAAGAAGTTGATGTACGCGGCCACCTGGGGCTTTTCCTGCATGATGGTGGGGTCGGAGTAGATGAAGAGCGGGCGCGCCAGGGGGTAGGTGCCGTTGTCCACGGTCTCGCCGGAAGGGGCTACGCCTTCGATGGAGAGCACGTTGAGTTGGTCGCTGTTCTCAGCGTAGTAAGCGTAGCCGAAGAAGCCGATGGCGTAGGGCGAGCCTTCGATGCCCTGGACGAGGACGTTGTCGTCTTCGGAGAGTTGGGTGTTGGCCGCCGAGAGGATGGGTTCCTCGTTCTTGTCGAAGATTTCTTCCACGAAGTAGTCGAAAGTGCCGGAGTCGGTGCCGGGGATGTAGCGCAGGATGGGTTCATCCGGCCATTCGGGGCGCACGTCGGACCACTTCTCGGCAGTGGAGAAGATCAGGGCAAGTTCGTCGAGGGTGACGTTGGTAACGAAGTCATTGTCTTTGGAGACGGTGACGGCCAGGGCGTCGGTGCCGACGCGGAACTCAACGGGTTCACGCCCGATGCTGCGGCAGGATTCGACCTCGGAGTCCTTGATCGGGCGCGAGGCGTTGGAGACATCGGTTTCCCCGGAGACGCAGAAACGCTCGAAGCCGGCGCCGGAGCCGATGGAGTCGATGGTGATCTGGCCGCTGAAGCCCTCATCCTGGAAGCGTTCGGCCATGCGCTCGGCCAGCGGGAAGACGGTGGAACTGCCGGCGGTGACCACGTTGCCGCTCACGGCAGCCGGGTCAACCGGGGGCAGCATGCCTTCTGAGGCCGATGGCGATTCCTGTTGCACGGCCTCGGTTGCCGCGGTTTGGGGCTCGGCAGTGGCCCCGGTCTGGGGCGGGGCGACGGTGGCTTTCCCTCCGCAGGCGCTCAGCAAGGCGGCTGCCAGAACAAGTAGTACAATCAGTTTACGGGACATGTGTTTCTAATCTCCTTCGTTGTTTTCTTTGTCTCCTATAGTGTAGCGCGCTTTGGTTAACATTCCCGCCTCGGGTTTTAATAACGGGTCAAGAGTTGGTTAACGGGTGTTAACACTTGTGAGCAGGTGTTGCGAAACTGCGTATGATTGTAAGGAATCCATTTACTGTCTCGTCTGTTTGTAGAGAAAGGAAGGAGTGCGTATGCCACGCGATTTACCCTTAGGCAACGGTGGATTGTTGATCGCTTACGACCATCAATACCGCATCCG
>RFKO01000213.1 GCA_003694235.1 Anaerolineae bacterium | reverse complement strand
GGTTTTCTCATTCTAGCATAAGTGGTTTGCGATATAATCGCTCTTTTGATGAAAGACTCCACTGCAAAAAGGTCAGGTCCACCGCAGAGTTCGCAGAGACCGCTGAGATTTTTGAAGTCCACTTTAAGATTTTAGAAGTTCTGCCGAAAAATTTTGAATTTTTTAAAGCGCATCTCAAATTTTCTCTGCGCACTCTGCGTTCTCCGCGGTGCACTCGTTTTTGCAGTGGACTCATGAAAGACTCCACTGCAAAAAGGTCAGGTTCACCGCGGTGGAGTCAACATTTGGAGACTGATTTTATCTGGTATTTGCTATGACTTCTTCTGTGCTGCGCGTCGTCGGGGCGCGCGTTCATAATCTCAAAAACATTACGGTAGAAATCCCTCGCGACCGGCTGGTGGTGATCACCGGGCTTTCCGGTTCGGGAAAATCCTCCCTGGCTTTTGACACCATCTTCGCCGAGGGGCAGCGGCGTTATGTGGAATCGCTCTCGGCCTATGCGCGTCAATTCCTCGGCCAGATGGACAAGCCCGATGTGGATGCCATCGAGGGGCTTTCCCCCGCGGTCTCGATCGATCAGAAGGCCACCTCGCACAACCCGCGCTCCACGGTGGGCACGGTGACCGAGATTTACGACTACCTGCGCCTGCTCTACGCTCGCGCCGGTATCCCCCACTGCCCTCAATGTGGGCGTGAAGTCACGAGGCAATCGGCGCAGGAGATTGTGGAAGCCATCGAGGCTTTGCCAGAAGGCACGCGCTTGCAACTGCTGGCGCCGCTGGTGCGTGGGCGCAAGGGCACGCACCAGGCCGTGCTGGAAGAAATCCGCAAATCCGGCTTCACCCGCGCCCGGGTGGATGGTGTAGTTTATAACCTGGACGAAGACGCGGTCGAGATGGATCGCTACAAAATCCACACCATCGAGGCGGTGGTGGATCGACTGATCATCCGCCATTACGAGGATGAGGAAGAAGCGCAAAATTTCCGCACCCGCCTGACGGATTCGGTGGAGACGGCGCTGAAGTTTGGGGAAGGGTATTTGATTGTGCAGATGGTGGAGGGTGGACGACGGACGACGGACGGCGATCAGCGGTCTGCAAACAACGATCTCTTCTTCTCCGAGCACCTCGCCTGCCCCTCCTGCCAGATCAGCCTGCCGGAGATCGAGCCGCGCACGTTCTCGTTCAACACGCCGCACGGGGCCTGCCCGGAGTGCCAGGGGCTGGGCGGCAAGCTGGAGATCGATGTTGACCTGCTGATCCCCAACAAGGATCTCTCGCTCAACGAGGGGGCGATCGACATCTCGGAGTGGGGCGGGCCGCGCGACGAAGGCGGCTATTACTGGCAGACGCTGGAAGGCGCGGCGCGTTATTACGGCATCGACCTGGACGCGCCGGTAAAGGAACTCTCCCCCGAACATCTGGACATCATCCTGTACGGCACGCGCGGCAAAGAGATCCCGGTGCGCTACCAGAACGCGCGCGGCAACACCTACGAGTTCCGCCGCGCCTTCGAGGGGGTGATCAACAACCTGCAACGTCGCTACCAGGAGACCACCTCCGAGTACATGCGTGAGCGCATTGCCGGGTTCATGAACCTGCAAACCTGTCCGGCCTGCGAGGGAAAACGCCTGCGCAAGGAGGCGCTGGCCGTCACGGTGGCGGATGTGGACATCGTCACAGTGACCAGTTGGCCGGTGCGCCGCACGCTGGAATGGGTGCAACGATTGAGCGCGGACAGCGCCTTGCTCAGCGAGCGGCAACGCCTGATTGCGGAGCGAATTCTGCGGGAGTTGCGTGAGCGCCTGACGTTCCTTGTGGATGTCGGTCTGGATTACCTGACCCTCGACCGCAGTGCGGCCACCCTCTCCGGCGGCGAGGCGCAGCGCATCCGCCTGGCGACGCAGATCGGCTCGCGGCTGATGGGTGTGCTCTATGTGCTGGATGAACCCTCCATCGGCCTGCACCCGCGCGACAACGCCCGTCTGCTGCGCACGCTGGAAGGGTTGCGCGACCTGGGCAACACGGTGCTGGTGGTGGAACACGACGCCGAGACCATCGAGACCGCCGACTGGATTGTTGACCTCGGGCCGGGGGCGGGCGAGCACGGCGGCGAGGTGGTGGCCGAGGGGTCGCTGGATGTCATTCTCAAGCATCCCGAATCGCTGACGGGCGCGTATCTCTCCGGGCGCTTGCAGGTTCCCCTGCCGGAGAAGCGGCGTACCGGCAATGGAGCGGCATTGACCATCTACGGCGCGCGGCAGCACAATCTCAAGAATATTGACGTTCGCATCCCATTGGGGAAACTGGTGTGTGTCACCGGCGTTTCGGGGTCGGGTAAATCTACGCTGGTGGTGGATATTCTGTATAACGCGCTGGCGCGGCAGCTCAACCGCGCCAAGACCAGCCCCGGGGCGCATGACCGCATCGAGGGGGTGGAACATCTGGACAAGGTGATCAATATTGACCAGAGTCCCATCGGGCGCACGCCGCGCTCCAACCCGGCCACCTACACCAAACTGTGGGATCACGTGCGCAAACTGTTCGCCGAACTGCCGGAGAGCAAAATCCGCGGCTACAAGCCGGGGCGCTTTTCCTTCAACGTTCACGGCGGGCGCTGCGAGGCCTGCCAGGGGCAGGGGCAGTTGCGCATCGAGATGCAATTCCTGCCGGATGTGTACGTTCCCTGCGAGGTGTGTCACGGCAAACGCTTCAACCGTGAGACGCTGCAGGTGCGTTTCAAGGAATACACCATCGCCGATGTGCTGGACATGACCATCGAGCGGGCGCTGGAGGTGTTCGCCGCTTTTCCCGCCATGGTCTC
>RFKO01000212.1 GCA_003694235.1 Anaerolineae bacterium | reverse complement strand
GGGCGATCCACCCCCTTTTCCAGAATGGCGCGCAGCAAATCGAGGTAAGCCTGCACCTAACGCACCCTCCGCTTCCATTCTTCTTTCAATGCCAGCACGCGGGGACTCTCGCCCGAGGGCAGCGCCAGAAAATCCACCATCAGGCGGTTGAACTGGGAGGGATTCTCCAGCATGGGGAAATGACCGCATTCCTCAAAGAGGATCAGATGAAAATGAGGCGGCAGCGTGGCGCTAAAATCGTCATCAATCCACTTCACCGCCGGATCGGATTTGCCATGCACCAGCAGACAAGGCGACTGCAAGCGCGTCAGCAGTTCGGATAGATTTTCCTCCTCCAAAAACTGGATGGACTGATACAACGCGTCCCGATCCGATTTGGGCGCTTCCAGCACAGTGGCATCCACCTCAGGCAATGTAGAGAGCAACCAGCTGGCCAGACTCTCCGGCGTCTCATGCTTGAGGCGGGGGTCGATCTGCTCGGGACGGAACGGCATCTCCACCGCCATGACACGATCCACCACCTGGGGGTATTGCTCGGCGAATTTGAGCGCGACAATCGCACCCAGCCCATGCCCCACCAGCGCCACCCGGCCAATGCCCAGCTGATACAGAAAGCCGTTCAACAGACGCAACTGCTGCGAAATCAAATAGCGAGTGGTGTTTTTGGCGGAATCGCCAAACCCCCACATATCCAGCGCATAGGCGCGATAAGAGACCGAGGCCGCCTGCATGGAGGGAATCCAGTAACGCCAGGAACCCACCCAGCTGTGCAGGTAGATCACCGGCCGCCCCCGGCCCAACACTTCATAGTGGACGATTTCGTCCTCGAAAATAATCGCGCTCATGCGCCTCCGTGAAAGCGGATCAGGCTTTTTGCAGCCACTCGGTTACCTTGCTGGTCAATTGATCGGGCGCAAACGGCTTGATGATGTAATCCGCCGCACCGGCCTGATACCCCTCCTGAACCTCCGTCTCCTGTCCTTTGGCCGAAAGAAACACCACCGGGATGTCCTTCAGGCGAGCGTCTTCCTTCATCCGCCGACAGGCCTCATAACCGGTCATGCGTGGCATACGCACATCCATCAAAATCAAAGCGGGCAAATCGCCGGCATCGGCCATTTCCAACGCTTTCTCCAGCGCTTCCTGCCCGTTGCTGGCCGCCACGATCTCGTGCCCGGCGAAGCGCAAGGTAAATGCGATCAGATTGCGAATATCCAGCTCGTCTTCTGCAATCAGAATTTTAGCCATCTCAACCTCTCTGCGTATGGTATTGAGGCAGGGTAAACGAAAAGGTGCTGCCTTCCCCAGGAACGCCCGTGCTCTGCACCCAGATACGACCGCCGTGCATTTCGATCAGTTGCTGCACAATGGAAAGCCCCAGGCCGGTGCCCGCCGTGGCCATCACCAACGGGTCTTCACCACGGTAGAAACGCTCGAAGATACGCTCCTGATCCTCAGGGGGGATGCCAATCCCATCATCCTGCACATCCACCTGTACCTCGTCTTCCAGGGCGCGAGCGCGCACCCAAACGTGGCCTCCCGAAGGTGTGTAATGATAAGCGTTACTCACCAGATTGGCAATGACCTGTCGCACGCGCGCATCATCGCCACGCACCGGAGGCAGCTCAGCAGGCACATCAACGACAAAATGCAACTCCTTCTCCTCCCCGGCCAGACGCTCGAACTCGGCCACCTCATCCGGGATGATATCTTGCAAGCGGAGCGACTGCATCACCAGATGAACTTTACCGGCCTCGATGCGCGAGACATCCAGCAAATCGTTGACCAGGATGTTCAGCCGCTCTGTGTTCTCGCGCACCACCTTGAGGAAATCTTCCTGTTGAGGGGTCAACTTTCCCGCTGCGCCCATCAACAAGATTTCCACATAGCCTTTTATCGAGGTCATCGGCGTACGCAGTTCGTGGCTGACGGTAGCCACAAACTCCGACTTCAGGCGGTCAACCTCCACCTCATAGGTGATATCGCGGAAAATCGAAACCGTCCCCAGGAATTCCTGGTTGAAGAACACCGGGGCGAGGTGCACGGCCACGACGCGCTGATCGTCCAGGGTGAAGCGATCGGCAAAGGTGTCTGCCACGCCCACCGCCGGGCCGCGTTTCGACCAGGCCGCAATCTGGTCCAGCCAGGCCTGCGTGGCCGCGCCGAACAGACCGCGGAAATCGGCCAGCGACTTCCCCAACACCTTCTCCGGCTGCAGGCGCATAATCCGGCCGGCCGAATCGTTGAACAGCGTGATGCGTCCCCGGCTGTCTGTCACCATCACGCCATCGGCCACCGCCTCCAGGATGGCGCGTGAGCGGCTGGTTTCGATCTGCTGCTGGCGCAACATCTCGCCCAGTTCCTCCGACTGCTGGCGGATCAGGCCGAAGAGCTCGGCGTTGTTGATGGCCACGGCGATCTGATTTGCGGCCGCCTGCGCCATTTCGAGCTGGTCGGCGTTGAACTGATGGGGCTGACGGTGAAACAGTAACATCACACCCAGCATTTCCTCTCCCACCAGCAGGGGCACGCCGATGGCGCTGCGGTGTTCGGGTTGCGCCCCCCCTTCGTGCAACCAGCGAACATCTTCCAGGATGTTGTGCAACAACACCCCTTTGCGATGCTCGTAAATCCAGCCGGCCAACCCCTGGTCAACGGGCAGGGAAGTCTGACGACCGCCGATTGGTGGAGGCGAGGTATATCCCAGCGCGGCGCGATAGTAGAAAGTGCTTTCGCCAGGGCGAGAGAGCAGGATGGTACTCTGCTCCGCGCCGGTGATATCGTTCAGCACGGCCAGCGTGCGGTTGAGCACATGATCGAGATCCAGACTGGCGGAGAGCTCGCGCATGATCCGCAACAGCGACCGGGAGCGGTAATGCTCACGCTCCAGCTCCCGCGTGCGCTCTTCGACGCGCGCTTCCAGTTCCTCGGTAAAGCGGCGCGTGCGCTCGAACAGCACGGCGTTCTGCAACGCCACCGCGGCCTGGTTGCCGAGGATCTGCACCAATTCGACCTCGGCAGCGGAGAACCGTTCGCCCCGCGAGGAGTACACCAGCACAAACCCCAACACCGTCTCCCCCACGGCCAGCGGGAATGCCACCAGGCTGTTGACATCGCGGCTCTGCATCCAGGGAGCGAGCGGCCGCAATAACTCCTCCTCGCCGGCCCGGTCGGTGGTGAAGACGCCGCGCGTGCCGGCGAGATGAGCGAACACCGGCGCATCCGGCAGGGTGCCCCCCTCATCCGGGTAAGAAGGTGCCTCATACACAACCTGGTGCTCGTCTCCCTCTTGCAGCACCACCACGACCCCGGCGCTGGGGAAAACGTCCGCCAGTTCATCGCCCAGGTAGCTCACAATCTCGCCCACATCCAGCGAGCGCACCAGGCTTTCGGCGAAGCGATTGATGCGCGCCAGACGGCGGGCGCGCTGATCCAGCTGTTGACTGCGTTCCAGCGTCTGACGGTACAGGTCGGCATTCTGCAATGCGACCGCAGCCTGATTGACGAAAGTAGAGAACACCTGCCGCTGCTCTTCCGAATAGAAATCGGCCTCGTGCTTCTCAATCACCAACACGCCGAGCATCTCGCCCTTGGCCGCCAGCGGGGCAGCCAGCCAGGTGAGACGATCGGCCTCGCTACCGGGGAAGCGTTCATCGGCGCGCACATCGGGGACGTAGATCGGCCCTTCGCCGGCCCGCATGGCAGCGAACAGACGGCTGTCCTCCACCGCCGTGGAGACACCGATCAAATCGTCAGGGCGCTCGAAACCGCGCACCGCGCGGATCACCAGCTCATCCCCCTGACGCAGCCACAGCGTAGCGGCATCGAAGACCAGCACATCTTGCAGGGCGTCCAGCAGAGCGGCAGGCAGGTTTTCGGCCTCCAGTTGGGCGACCAGCACGGCGGAAGCCTGATTGAGCGCCTGCAGCTGGGCGGCGCGCTGCGCCACCGTTTCCAGCAGCAGCAAATTTTCCAACGCCAGCGCCGCCTGACGGGCCAGAGAAACCACCAGGTTTTGCTCATCACCGGGGAAAGCGTGGATGCGCTCGAAGTTATCCAAAACCAGCACGCCCAGCGTCTGACGTTCCGATACAAGGGGCACCAACAGGCTGGAGAGCGGCACTTTTTCACCAACCGCCTCCTGATAATGGATCAACGCCTCCTGCCCCAGGTTGTAATCCACGGCGAAATCAATCTCACCCACGCGGCGGGCGCGTCCGGCAGTGAACACCGCGTGTACCAGATTGTTGCTGCCGGCAAAATCCACCGCCCGGAGGGCAGAATCGCGGCCATAGCCTCGCGCCAGTCGCGGGCGCAGACTGCCATCAGCCTCCGCCATCACCACCATCCCGGCCTGCGCCGGCTGAACAATCTCCAGCGCGCTTTCCAGCAAGTTATCCAGCACACCCTGCTCATCCGCTCCGCTCAGGCGACGGCTGAAATCCAGCAGCAGGTGCATATCGCGCAGTTTCTGGCTGGTTTCGGTCAGCAGCACCAGGTTATCCAGCGCATTGGCGCTCTGCTGTGCCAGCAGAGTAAACAGAAATTCGTCCTGCGGGGTGAACTCGTCAACCGGCTCACTCACGATGCCCAGCAAAACCGCCGGCGCGGCCGAATGCGTGAGCAACGGCAGACACACAAAGGCGCGCGCCTGCAAGGCATCCAGCAAGGGGGAAGAACGCCACTCCGACTCGGTGGCGCGATCGGCGACAAAGAAAGCCCGCCGCTGTTGCAAGCTGACCTGCAACGGATTACGCTGCCCCAACAGGGTGCTCAGGTTGACCTTTTCCGGCGCCGGCAGACGGCCAAAACGGCGCAGAAGCGGCACATCACCATCACCGGATTCCAGCATCAGCGCGCCATCGAAACCCAGGGCGGCAACCAGGCCTTCTCCCAGCGCGGCGCGCAGCGCTTCCGGTTCGGCCTGCAACGAGACACGGTTGACCAGCTCAACCAGCGCCTCAATCCTGGGGGCGTTGAACCAGCCGCGCACCCCGCGCTCCTGCCAGCGGAGCAACTCTTTCTCCAGCGCAACCACGCGCTGGCCGGTCGCTTCGAAGTAGCGATACTCATCCAACAAACGGGCGATCTGACGGGAGAAATCGTTGAGCAAATCCAGATTGTGACGCTGCGCGCCGCTGGCCTCGCTCACCGGAGCAGCCAGCAACACACCCTGGGGCTCCACGCCGCTTTGCAACGGCTGAATCAACACGTGTTCTCCCTCCGGCCCTGCCGACAGCGGCTTCAGCCAGGAAGGCAGCCCTGCGCTCGCTGGAATCAAATACGAATGCAGCAACAGATAGTCCGGCTGCAACACCGCCTGCACATCCGTCCAGGTGACGGTATGCTGGCGCAGCCGACGCAGCGCCTCGGGGGAAATTCCGGCGCCGGCCTCCCAGCGCACCACATCTCCTTCATCCCGCCGCCCAATGACCACGGCCGCCTCGGGCAATAGCGTACGCACATCCGAAGCGATCTCCTGCAACAGCGACGGCAGCGAGGTTTCCGCCGGCGACTGCAACAGATGTTCCATCATACGCTGCCAGGTCTGCACCCGCAGGGTGAGTTGCTGCAATTGCTCCGCCTGCCGCTGCTGATGACGCAGATTTTCCACCGCCACCACAGCCTGTGAGGCCAGCATGGCCACGGCCTGTTCGATCACAGCGTCAAAGTGACCGGCGCGAGCGGCATGCAGCACCAGCGTGCCGAGGCGGCGCTCGCGATAGGCCAGCGGGGCAAACAAGGCGCTCGCCACACCTTGATGAGGCGGACGGCGTAACGCCGGTGGCAGGTCTTCGGGAGGCCGTTCGTAATCCTCCACAACCAGGATATCGAGGAGCACATCGGGAACGGGAATTTCTTCTCCCTCGTAGTGCGTGATTTGACCCTGCTCATCGGTCAATACCAGCGAGCCACACTCCACGCCGGCCAGGTTGCAGGCATCCTGATACACCCGTCGCAACAACAGGGGCAAATCGGTGATCGTGTGGTAATCGCGGCTGAGCAGCGCGGCCTGCGAGATCGTATCGGCCTGTCGGCGCAGGGTTTCGTCCGTCTGCGTCACCAGCGAGGCGCGCTCAACCGCCGCGGCCAATTGATTGGCCACCGTACTCGCCAATTGAATATCGCTGCGATTGAAATGCCCGGGACGCCGACTGCCGACCATCAATTCCCCCACACCCCGCCCACGGTACACCAGCGGCACATCCATCACCGCATGCACATCCAGGGTCTCGATCAAATGGCGATAAACCGGCAACACGCGCTCGTCCAGGGTGGCATCATCCGAAAGAAAGGCGCGCCGGGAGTAAGAAACCATGAAGGAGGCGAATTTCTCATCCACGGGGACCTTACCCAAACGAGCGTGCAGCTCTGCCGGCACGCCGTAGATAGAAGCCTGATGGGCGCTCAACTCGTTGCGCACCGGGTCAAGAAAGAACACGGCGGCGACATCCGCCTTGAGCAGGCGCGCCAGTTCAATGACGGAAAACTTCAAGACCTCATCCAGTTCGGCATCCGAGCCCACCAGCGCGGCAATGCGGCGCAAGGCCTCGGCGCGCAGCGCCCGCGC
>RFKO01000211.1 GCA_003694235.1 Anaerolineae bacterium | reverse complement strand
TTGCTGGTCACCCTGCGCGCCGATAACTGGGAAGAAGCGCAGGCGGGGCTGCTGGAGCGCATCCAGGCACAGGCGGATTTCTTCCGCGGCGCCGACCTCAGCCTGGATGTGGGCGATCAGGAGCTGCGGGCTGCCGAGTTGGGAAGGTTGCGCGACCAGGTCGCTGAACTGGGCGTCGCCCTGCGCGCGGTGTTGAGCACTTCGGAGTTCACGCGTCAGACGGCGGAAACGCTGGGGCTGATGACCTATCTGCCGCGGACAGAGCCCGAACGTTCGGGACAGGCTTTCGACACCCGCGTGGCGGGGGACGAGGCCTTGCTGGTGCGCCGCACGCTGCGCTCCGGCAACAGCATTCAGTTTCCCGGTCATGTGGTGGTGATCGGAGATGTCAACCCCGGCGCGGAGATCATCGCCGGCGGCCATGTGCTGGTGTGGGGCAGGTTGCGCGGCACAGTGCATGCCGGCGCAGAGGGCGACGAGGAAGCGGTAGTGTGCGCGCTGGAGCTTTCGCCCACGCAACTGCGCATCGCCGATGTGGTCAGCGTGGCACCGAAGATGAAAGGCAAACCCCAGCCGGAGATGGCGCATCTGGTAGACGGTAAGGTGGTTGCCGAGCGGTGGGATGCTCGCCGCCCGTGGGCTGAATAGCAGAAGGAATGAACAAGATGGCCGGAAAAGTCGTTACCATAACATCGGGCAAAGGGGGTGTGGGTAAAACCACGATCACAGCCAACCTGGGCGCCGCGCTGGCCTCGCGGGGGCAGCGCGTTGTCTGCATTGATGCCGACATCGGCCTGCGCAATCTGGATGTGGTGTTGGGGCTGGAAAACCGCATCGTTTACGATCTGGTGGATGTGGTGGAAGGGCGCTGCCGCTTGCGTCAGGCGATGATCCGCGACAAGCGCATCGAGGGCCTGGCGCTCATCCCCGCCGCCCAGACGCGTGATAAAACCGCGGTCTCTCCCAGCGATATGGTCAGGCTGTGTGAGGAACTGCGTCAGGAGCAGGATTGGGTTTTGATCGATTCGCCGGCCGGCATCGAGCGCGGTTTTCGCAACGCCATCGCTCCTGCCGATATGGTGCTGGTGGTCACCAATCCCGAGGTCTCAGCGGTGCGCGATGCCGATCGCATCATCGGCATCGTGGAAGCCGAGGAGAAAGGCCCGGCGCAATTGATCATCAACCGCATTGACCCGGAAAAAGTGCAGCGCGGTGATATGATCACCACCGAGGATATCGTCGAGTTGCTGGCCATTCACCTGATTGGCATCATCCCTGAGGATGACAATGTCATCGTGAGCACCAATCGCGGCACGCCGATTGTGCTGGATGGACGCTCCAAAGCGGGGAAGGCGTTGCGTAACATCGCCGGTCGGCTGCTGGGGGAGGAAATCCCGCTGATGGATTTGGGCCGCCAGGATGGCTTTTTCAGTCAATTGGGGCGGCTGTTCTCCGGAGGAGGCCGTTGAGATGGGTGGCTTTATGGATCGCCTCACAGGGAAGTCGCGCAAGAGCGCTTATCAGGCCAAGGAGCGCTTGCAGTTAGTGCTGATCCACGATCGCACCAACCTCTCCCAGAGCGTGTTGGAGACCATGAAAGACGAGATTATCGAGGTGATCTCGCGCCATATTGACATCGCTCCCGATGAGGTGCGCATCGAGATCAACAAAGACGGTCGTCAGCAGCGCCTGATTGCCGATATCCCCATTCGAGGCCCGAAGCGGCGCGGTTGATGGCTGAGTTTACGTTTTTCTGCGCGCAGCAGGGGGCTGCGAAAGCTTTGCGCGCCCACATGAGGTTCTATGGTTGAACGTTCGTATTGGCGGTATTTTGATTACTGGCTGCTGGCGGCGGTGGCGCTGTTGACCATGTTCGGCATTGTGATGATCCGCTCTGCCATCGCCGGCAACATCGAACTGACGGATGCCAACATCGTGCAGAAGCAGATCATCTTCGCGGTGGCGGGCTTTGGCGTGATCCTGCTGATGGCGGCGCTGGATTACCGTCTTCTGGCGGCGCTCAGCCGGCCGTTGTATGCGGTGCTGATTGTGATTCTCATTGTGCTCAACCTGGTGGGCGGGGTGTTGTTCGGCTCGGCGCGCTGGTTTGTGCTTGGCCCGATCCTGATCCAGCCCTCCGAACTGGGCAAAATCGTGATCATTCTCATCCTGGCGGATTACCTGGCGCGCCATCAGCATCGCATTCTGGAACTGCGCACCGTGCTGACCAGCCTGGCCATCACCCTGGGGATGGTGGTCTGGATCTTGTTGCAGCCCGATCTCAGCACTTCGATCGTCATTTTCGTGATCTGGTTTGCGCTGGTATGGGCTGCCGGCCTGGATGTTCGGTTGGTGGGGATTGCGGCTGCGATCGGGATCGTTGGACTGGCGATTGGCATTCCGCTGATGTTGCTGACGTATGACCCGAATAACACCAGCGGATTGATTAAACCCTATCAGGTGGAGCGCATCATCAATTTTCTCTTCCCCGACCCGAACGCCCGCTTTGGCGCGATTTATAACGTGCAACAGGCGTTGATCAGCATCGGCTCCGGCGGACTTTTCGGCCAGGGGTACGGCAGCGGTACGCAGGTGCAACTGCGTTTCCTCAAGGTGCGACATTCGGACTTTATTTTCTCGGCACTGGCCGAAGAGTTTGGCTTTGTGGGCACGATTACAGTGATCGGGTTGTTGTTGTTCGTTATCTGGCGCTGTCTGCGGGCGGCGCGGCTGGCCGCCGATACCTTCGGGGCGTTGATTTGCTATGGGGTGGCCACCATCCTCGCTTTTCAGGCCATCATCAATGTGGGGATGAACCTGAAGTTGCTGCCGGTCACCGGCCTGCCATTGCCGTTCATCAGTTATGGCGGTAGCGCGCTGCTCTCCCTGTTGCTGGGCATCGGGTTGGTGGAGAGCGTGGTGATGCGTCATCGGATGAACTATTGAGGATGCACGAGAAACACATTCTGAGACAATTTCTCACCGGAGCGCGAACGGGGCTGCCGGTTGCTGTGGGGTATGTCCCCATCGCCGTCGCCTTTGGGACGTTGGCGACCAGGGCAAGCCTTTCTCCCCAGGAAACGGTGCTGATGTCCGCGCTCGTGTTTGCCGGGGCCAGTCAGTTTATGGCAGTCAGCATGATACTCAGCGGGGTTGGTGGACTTCAAATTGTGATCGCAACGCTGTTTATCAACCTGCGTCATTTCGTTATGAGCATGGCAGTTCATCATTCGTTGCAAAAAACCAGTTTGGCGTGGCGAGGCCTTCTCTCCTTTGGTGTGACAGACGAGACGTTTGCTCTTCTGACCTTGCAGGATGCGGGCGAGCAAACACGCCATACGCATGTTTTTGCCGCCGGCCTCATCGGCATGGCTTACATGGGTTGGGTGGCGGGAACGGCTATAGGCAGCCTGGGGGCTCAAGTCATCCCTCCTGCAATCGGCGATGCCATGACGATTGGCCTGTATGCGATGTTCATTGGTTTGCTGATGCCTCACGTGCGCCGTTCAAGGCGGATTGCTTTTATCGCGGTGGTCAGCATGATACTCAACACGGCGCTGTCTGCGGTCATGAGCGCTGGATGGGCCATTGTCCTCTCGACGGTTTTAGGGGCTTCGCTTGGTTTGTTGGGAGGGGCATCCGAAGCATGAATACAACAGTGATAGGTATTATCGTGGGTATGGCTGCGGTGACGTACATCCCGCGGTTGCTGCCGGGGTTGCTGTTCACCCGATCCGGGGTGCCGGAATGGGTGGAGAAGTGGTTGCAGAACGTCCCGTATGCGGCTCTGGGAGCGCTCATCTTCCCAGGCATCATTCAAGGGGAAAAACCCATCGCAGGCATGGCAGGCGGTCTGACGGCTGTCGTGTTGGGCCTGCTGGAATTGCATTTGGTGCTTGTGATGGCGCTCGCCATCTTTGTGGCATTTACCGTATCCTATTTTTTGTAGGTTGCCTGTTGGATGATACCTCTGGGGTGACGGCGTCTCTGGTTGTTTATCCCTTACCCCTTTGCGGTACAATTTAGTTTAGATTGAAAGACAAAAAATCTGCGCCCTTTGCAGATGAATGCAGAGCGCGCAAACTGTCCAGCATCTGGACGGAACGTGATGAGGTGACAATGCCATCGAAGACTTCTCTCCCCCCCGTGCGTGTGCGTTTCGCGCCCTCGCCCACTGGCCGTACGCATCTGGGCAGCGCGCGCACCGCCCTGTATAACTTCCTTCTCGCCAGACAGACGGGCGGGCAGTTCATTTTACGCATTGAAGATACCGACCAGAAGCGCTACGTGCCCGGCGCGGAGGATGAACTGATGGAAAGCTTGCGCTGGCTGGGGCTGGAATGGGACGAAGGCCCGGATATCGGCGGGCCGTACGGCCCTTATCGGCAGACCGAGCGCCGTGAGATTTACCAGCAGTATGCCCGTCAGCTGGTAGAGAGTGGTCATGCCTATTATTGTTTTTGTCCTCCCGCTTCTGTCGGCGATGAGCGCTCCAAAACCCGACGTAAGCATCGCGAGCAGTGTCCTTATCGGGAACTGCCATTGCACGAGGCCGACGCGCGCCGCGCGGCGGGTGAACCGCATGTGGTGCGCTTCAAAGCGCCGGATAGCGGCTCGATCACGGTCACCGATGCGCTGCGTGGTGACATCACGGTGGAGAACGCCACCCTGGATGATGTTGTTTTGTTGAAATCCGACGGTCTGCCGGTGTATCACCTTGCTGTGGTGGTAGATGACCATCTGATGAAAATCACGCACGTTTTCCGCACCTCGGAATGGCTGCCGACTTTCCCGTTGCATGGGCATCTCTACAACGCGTTGGGATGGGAGCAGCCGGTGTGGGTGCATCCCTCCATCTT
>RFKO01000210.1 GCA_003694235.1 Anaerolineae bacterium | reverse complement strand
GTGGAAGAGGAAGTGCTGGTGTAGGTAAAAGTAAAAGAGTGTTGCGGAAACAAAACGGGCCGCGGGGACTTTCCCGCGGCCCGTGCGTTTTTAATCGCCTCGTCCTTCGCGCCCGCCTTCTCCCAGCACGGCGTGGCAGGCATCGCAACCCTGGTTGATCACACTGTTGTTGCGGTAATCTCCAAGCGTTGAGGCGGGGTGGGCCGGATGACACTCGGCGCAGGCGTTCACCGGGCCGCCGCGCGCCCGCCAGACGGCCAGCAATCGCCCGCTGTGGTAATGACCATCGTGGCCGCGCACCCCATCCACGCTGCGCCCTTCTCCAGCCTCACCGCCGAAGAACGAGAAACTGTGGCACTTGGTGCAACTGCTCGTCCCCAGTGGCCTGGTGGTGGTCGCCGGCTGGGTGTAGTTTCCGGTGCGGAAGGCGATCATATCGCGGGCGCCCACCATCATCGCGCCGACGCGCCCCGTCAAACCGGCCTCGCTATGGCAGTCGATGCAGCGCACGCCTTCCGCGCTATGCCAGGCGGCCAGATCATGACCGGTATCGCTCATCGTGCGCTGATAATATGTGCTCTCCGGCTCGGTGTGACAGGAGGCGCAGAAGGCATCATTGTTCTCCAGTTGATACCCATACGCAAATCCTCCCACTGCGACGGCGACAACAACGATCACAAGCACCCCCAAGAAAACCAGTGATTTCTTCATGACGAGATTCCCTTCTTTGTCGAGGTATTGTTGTGGAGAAAATAATCCCATCGGCAGAGGGAATCAATGGGGTTTTTATTAAGAATGTTCGCTTTGTGCTCCTGGGGATGAAAAAAGCAACGACGGGGCGGAAAACCGCCCCGTTTTTTTCTGTAGGCTGAGTAGTACCCAGAATCAGCAAAAGCGAAAGATTTCGTTTGGACATACACTCCTCCGTGCAGAAAGATAGAGCCTCCGTTACCGCCGGGAACGGTGGTTTAATCTCGCTCTCACTGTGGCACAGAAGCATGTGCGGTTTCTATACCGATCTGTGCAATTTGTGTCCATCAATGTCGCGATTGTGCTCAACGGATTGAAAGTCATGTATAATGAGGCCGAAATCAACGCCAGACAGTGGCCGGTTTGTGCAACGCTCGCCATTTCAGACTTATGTTGGCCGAAAAAAGATCTCTACTCAGTCAGCGGCAATTGCGCGCCGTGGGGATTTTGCGCTTTGCATTGCCCCTGGTGCTTTACCTGATCGTTGTGTGGTACGAAGTCAACGAACACTGGATTCGGGTGGGGCAGGTGCGCTTCGACATCAACCTGAGCGCCGAGATCTTCTTCTTTGGTGTGCTCGGCCCCACGGCGGTGTTCATTGTGCTCAGTTACATCATCCGCCTGCTGCGCCAGCAGATCGAATTCGCCGCCGAACTGGAAGTTCTGAACGTTGATCTGGAGCGCAAAGTGGCCGAGCGCACCGCCGAACTGGAAGAACGCAACGCCGAACTGGCGCGGGCTTACGCCGAGCTGCAGGAACTGGATCAGTTGAAATCCGACTTCGTCTCGCTGGTCAGCCACGAACTGCGCGGCCCGCTCACCACGCTGAACGGCGGTCTGGAACTGGCCCTCAGCCGCGGGAATGACCTCCATGCTGAGACGCGCGCTATTCTGGAAACCATGGCGGCGGAGAGCGAACGTCTGACCCGCTTTGTGAGCGAAATTCTGGATCTCTCCCGGCTGGAGGCGGGGAAACTGCAACTCAATCTCGGGCCGGTGGCCGTTCGCCCGTTGTTGAAGCGTGCCGTTGAGGTCACCTGTGAGTGTAAGGGGCGTGTGGTGGAGTGGGACGTGCCGGAAGTCCTGCCGCCGGTATGGGGCGATGAAATCTATCTGGAAAAGGTGGTGGAGAATCTGCTCAGCAACGCGGTTAAATACTCCCCTGCCGATCAGCCCATTCGCCTGAGCGCCCGTCTGAAGGATGACCGTCTTGCCATCGCGGTGGAAGACTATGGGCCTGGAATTCCGCCCCATGTTCAGCAAGACATTTTCGAACGATTTCACCGCCTGGAACGAGGCGACCGCATAGCGCAAAGCGGATGGGGACTGGGCCTGTATTTTGCCAAAGCCCTGACCGAAGCCCATGGCGGAGAAATCCGCGTGCAATCCCCCGCTCATCCCTCATCCGAGCATCCCGGTACGATCTTCACCCTTGAGTTGCCCATCACAGCAGAGGTGCCTGAAGATGCCTAAAATTTTGCTGATTGACGACGATCAGAATCTGACACGCCTGTTGGGACAGTACCTGGAAACCCAAAATTTTGAGGTCGAGACTGCGCCTGACGGGAAATCGGGGATGCGAGCCGTTTATCAGGTTTCCCCGGACCTGGTTGTCCTGGATGTCACCATGCCGTTGCGCGATGGTTGGGAGACGTTGGAGCGCATCCGCGAGGTCAGCGATGTGCCGGTGATCATGCTCACGGCGCGGGATGAGGAGGCGGATATCTTGCGGGGCTTTTCGCTGGGAGCGGATGATTACGTCACCAAGCCGTTTTCTTTCGCCCAATTGAGCGCCCGCATTCATGCTGTGTTGGCCCGTAGCCGACGGGCTGAAGACACTGGCCTGGACGAAATCGTTTGTGGGGATCTGCGGGTCAACCTGCGCACCGATCAGGTGTGGCGCGGTGATGAGCGCATCAATCTCACCCCTACGGAGTTCAAGCTCCTGGTGGCTTTGATGAAACGCGTCGGCGAAGTGATTTCCCCCGAAGAGCTGGTGCGCGAGGTGTGGGGGCCGCAGTACGCCGGCGAAGTAGGACACGTGCGCCGCTATGTGTATCACCTGCGCCGCAAGATCGAACCCGACCCGGATAACCCCCGCTATATCCACAACGAGCGCGGTTTTGGATACCGTTTCGCCGGCGCATGACGGCCGGGCGCAGGGGGATGATCAGTCCTGCGCGGCGTCTTTTTCCTGAAAACCGCTCTGGTATAGTCGCCAGTAGTATCCCCTGCGAGCCAGCAGCTCTGCGTGCTTTCCCTGCTCGACAATGCGCTGAGCGTGGATGACCACGATGCGGTCGGCGTTGGTGATGGTCGAGAGGCGGTGGGCGATCACAAAGGCGGTGCGCCCCTGCAACAGGCGCGTCAGGGCGGACTGGATGACTTGCTCGGTCTGCGTGTCCACGCTGGAGGTGGCTTCGTCCAGGATCAGAATGCGCGGGTCGGCCAACAGGGCGCGGGCAAAAGAGATCAGCTGCCGTTGACCAACCGAAAGCAGCGCCCCGCCCTCAGCCACGGGGGTGTCATACCCGCGGCGCAGTCTGGAGATGAAGTCGTGCGCGCCCACGGCTTTTGCCGCCGCGATGACTTCCTCGTCGGATGCGTCTAAACGGCCAAACAGGATATTCTCCTTGACCGTGCCGTTGAACAGGAACGGTTCCTGGAGCACTATGCCCATCTGCCGTCGGAGCGAGGCCTGGGTAACCGTGCGTAAGTCGCGGCCGTCAACCAGCACGCGCCCCTTCACCGGGTCGTGAAACCGGGCCAGCAGTTTGATGAAAGTGGTTTTGCCCGCGCCGGTCTCGCCTACCAGCGCGACCGTCTCGCCCGGCTCAATGTGGATATCGATGTCTTCCAACACCCATGTCTTGTCGTCGTGGTAATGAAACCAGACGTGTTCGAATCGCACTTCGCCGCGGATGGGGGGAAGCTCGCCTGCGTCGGGCGCATCCTGCACTTCTACCGGCGCATCCAGCAGTTGGATGATGCGCTCGCCGCCCGCCATGGTGGATTGCAGGGTGTCGAAGCGCCGGCTGAGGTCGCGGATCGGGTCGAAGAAGCGGCCGATGTAGAGCACAAAGGCGACCAGCACCCCCGCGGTGATCTCTTCCCCCAGGACTGCCGCGCCGCCCAGCCACACCACCAGCATGGTGGCCAGCGAGCCGAGGAGGTCCACCACCGGTGTGAAAAAAGAGGCTACCCGCGCGGCGTCCAGTTGACGCTCCAGGTGATAACGCGTGACAACCTCCCGAAAAAAGCGGGCGTTGTATTCCTGGCGGGAGAAGGCCTGCACCACGCGCACGCCGTTGATGTTCTCGGCCAGCACCGAGTTGACCCAGGAGACCGCGGCGCGCACCTGCCGGTATTTGATGCGGGCGATCCGTCGGAACGCGACCGTCGCCAGAATCATCAACGGCAGCACGGTAAAGGTGATCAGCGAGAGGCGCAGGTTCATGCTCAGCATGGCGATCACCACCCCGACCAGGGCGAACAGATCGCGGGCGATGGCCAGCACAGCCCAGGTGATGAATTGCCTGAGCGTGCCCACGTCGTTGATGACGCGCGTGATCACCCGTCCCACGCTGTACCGGCTGTAGAACGAAAGCGAGAGGCGTTGCAGGTGCTCGAACAGCACATTGCGCAGGTCGTAAATCACCGCCTGTCCGACGCGCGCCATGATGTTGACGCGCAGGTAGATGAAAAGCCACTGGAGCAGCGCCACGCCCAGGTAGCCGAGCGCGGCTTTGCGCAGCATGGCGAAGTTGCCGGCCTCCATCCCCTGGTCGATGGCGATCTTGACAAAATAGGGGCCGGCGACCGAGGCGACGGTCGCCCCCAGCATCAGGACCAGCGAGAGGGCGAATCGCCCGGCATACGGTTTGACAAAGGCAAACAGCCGCCGGGCAACCTGAGGGTTGTAACCGGCGTCATAGCGCGCCTGACTTTGCAGCACGTAGTCGGGTGGGGTGATGGTGTCTGGAGGGGTTCGGAACAGATTCAGCATCAGGCGAGTTCCTCCGCCGGTTCATCGTGACGCAGCTGGACCTCGTAAATCTGGCGATAGATGCCAGGCTGTGCGATCAGTTCGGCGTGCGTGCCGCGCTGGACGATCCGCCCCCCGTCCATCACCAGGATGAGGTCGGCGCGGCGGACGGTGGAGACGCGATGCGCGATCACGAAGGTGGTGCGTCCTTCCATCAAGTGCTGGAGGGCTTTCTGAATCCGTTGTTCGGTCCTGGCGTCCACGCTGGAGGTGGAATCGTCCAGGATCAGGATGCGAGGGTCGATCAGCAGGGCGCGGGCGATGGCCACGCGCTGCCGCTGACCGCCCGAAAGCGTGATCCCTCGTTCTCCGATCACCGTGTCGTATCCCTCCGGCAGGGCGGAGATGAAATCGTGCGCCTGGGCGGCCCTGGCGGCCGCGATGATCTCATCCAGATCGGCGTCGGGGCGCCCGTAGGCGATGTTGGCGCGGATGGTGTCGGAGAATAAAAGCGAGGTTTGCAGTACGATACCGATCTCTCGCCGCAGCGCGTTCAGGTCGAGGGCGCGCACATCCTGTCCATCCACCAGAACCCGTCCCTGTGTGGCGTCGTAGAAGCGCGGGATGAGGTGCACCAGCGAGGTCTTGCCCGAACCGGTCTGGCCGATCAGGGCGACGACCTGGTTGGGTTCCACCGCCAGGTTGATATTTTGCAGGGCGAACCGCTGCTCGCCCGCGTAACGCAGCCAGACGTTCTCGAAGCGCACCGCGCCGCGGGGGTTGTGCAGTTGGATGGCGTGGGGAGGGGACTGGATTTCGGGTTGCTCGTCCAGCACTTCAAACACGCGCCGCGCCCCGGCCGCGGCCTCGCCGGCCGCGTTGACCAGCCAGGTCAGCTGGCGGGAGGGTTCGGCCAGCATCACCAGGTAGGCGTTGAAGGCCACCACGGCGCCGACGGTCATCTCACCGTCCAGCACCATGCGCCCGCCAATCCACAAAATCAGGATCGTGCCTGCGGTGACCAACAGGCGGGTGGTGGGCATCACTTTGGCCCATTCGCTGATCACGGTGATGCGGGCCTGGTAGAGCTTGCGGTTGGCGGAACGAAAACGGGCGATCTCGTAGGCTTCGCGGGCGAAAGCGCGCACGACCTGTACGCCGGTGACGTTTTCCTGGAGACGGGCGGAAAGCTCCCCCAGCGCGGTGTCCACCCGGAAAAACAGCTCGCTGATGCGCCTTCCCAGATTGGTGGTCAATCCAAAGAGAGGCAGCAAGGGGAGCGTGGCGTAGATCGCCAGGCGGGAGTTGCTCATGAACATGAGCGCCAGAATGCTGACCAGCAGCACGCCGATCCGCGCCAGTTCAATCAAATTACTGCCGGCAAAGCGCTCGATGGCGCGCACATCTTCGATGGCGCGCGAGATCAGTTGCCCCGTCTGGGCGTGATCGTGGTAGGTGAAGGAGAGACGCTGGATATGGTCGTACAGGCGGTTGCGCAAATCGTAACCGATATGCGCGGCCGTCCATTCGGCCAGATACCGTTGCAGCAGGTTGAGCAGCGCTTTGCCTGCGCCCAGCGCGAACAGCAGCAGCGCGGCGCGCAACAGGTACGCGCGGTTACCCTGCATCAGGCCGATGTCGATGACCTG
>RFKO01000209.1 GCA_003694235.1 Anaerolineae bacterium | reverse complement strand
CGCCGGGGTATCTGCTGGGGCGCAACCTGTTTTGGACTGTAGTGGGTGCGCTTCTGACCTTTGGGCTGTGGCGCGGCGCTCCCTGGGCCTGGGGCGATGTGCAAATCGCCGCCTGTGCGTACGCGGCCTGGTATTGGCTGGACCGCCTTTTTCTCGCGCCTGCGGCGCGTTTGAGGCTGCGCTGGCCTGCCATGTTGGCGCTCACCCTGCTGGGGCTGGCATTTGTGCTCTGGGCGGTGCGCTCCCCGGCGGGGAAGCGGTCTTTTGATCTGTCTTGACTGTAGCATGATATTTCAGGAGAGTTTATGTCGGAAAATCCGAAAATCGAGGAACTGCGTAAACTGAAAGCCCAGGCGCGACTGGGCGGTGGTAAAGAACGCATCGAGCAGCAGCACAAACGCGGGCGTCTGACCGCCCGCGAGCGCATTGACCTGCTGCTGGATAAAGGTTCCTTTCGCGAGATTGATGCCTTTGTCACCCACCGTACCACCGATTTCGGGCTGGACAAGCGGAAAGTCCTGGGAGACAGCGTGGTCACCGGTTGGGGGACGATCAACAATCGCCTGGTGTACGTGTTTGCTCAGGATTTCACCGTCTTCGGGGGCAGTCTGGGGGAGGTGCATGCCGAGAAGGTGGTCAAGATTTTAGAAATGGCCATGAAGAACGGCGCGCCGGTGATCGGGCTGAACGACTCCGGGGGGGCGCGCATCCAGGAGGGGGTGGTCTCCCTGGGCGGGTACGCCGATATTTTCTTGCGCAATACCCTGGCTTCGGGCGTCATCCCCCAGATCAGCGTGATCATGGGACCGTGCGCCGGCGGAGCGGTGTACTCCCCCGCCCTGACCGATTTCATCTTCATGGTGCGCGGTTCGTCTTACATGTTCATCACCGGCCCGAACGTGGTCAAGGCGGTGACCCATGAGGAAGTCACCTTCGAGGAACTCGGCGGCGCCGACGTACACGCCGAGACCTCCGGCGTGTGCCATGTGGCGGCGGACAGCGAACCGGATGTGCTCTTCCTGGTGCGCAAGTTGCTCGAATACATCCCTCAGAACAACATGGAAGACCCGCCTTTTGTGGATACCGGCGACGATCCGCTGCGCCGCGAGGAAGCGCTGGATGAGATCATCCCCGATGATCCGGGAAAGCCTTACGATATCAAGGATGTCATCCGCCTGATTGTGGACAACGGCGAATTTTTTGAAATTCAACCGGCCTTCGCCGCCAACATCGTGATCGGTTTCGCCCGTCTGGGCGGTCACAGTGTGGGGATTGTTGCCAACCAGCCGGCGGTGCTGGCCGGTGTGCTGGATATCAATGCCTCGGAGAAAGCGGCTCGTTTTGTCCGCTTCTGTGATGCTTTTAATATTCCCATTGTGACGTTTGTGGATGTGCCGGGTTTCCTGCCGGGCACCGATCAGGAACATGGCGGTATCATCCGTTCGGGTGCCAAATTGCTGTATGCTTATTGTGAGGCCACTGTGCCCAAATTGACGGTGATCACCCGCAAGGCTTACGGCGGCGCGTATGACGTGATGAGCAGCAAACACATCCGCGGGGATGTCAACCTGGCCTGGCCCAGCGCCGAACTGGCCGTGATGGGGCCGGAAGGCGCGGTGGAGATCATTTTCCGTAAGGAACTCGAACAGGCCGAGGACCCGGTAGCCCGCAAAGCCGAACTGGTGGCCGAATACCGCCAGAAATTCGCCAATCCCTATGTGGCTGCCTCGCGCGGCTACATTGACGATGTGATCGAACCGAGCGACACGCGCCCGCGGCTGATCAACGCCCTGGAGATGCTGCAAAACAAGCGCGATTCCAACCCGCCGAAGAAACACGGTTGTATCCCCTTGTAGCGCTGGAGAGAGGCTGAAAGTATGTTCAACAAGGTGTTGATTGCTAATCGTGGCGAGATTGCGGTGCGCATTTTGCGCGCCTGCCGCGAACTGGGGCTCGAGACGGTGGCCGTTTTCTCGGAGGCCGACCGGCAGGCGTTGCATGTTCGTTATGCGGACGAAGCCTACCTCCTCGGCCCGGCGCCGTCGCGCGATTCCTACCTGCGCGGCGACAAGATCATCGAGATCGCCAAAAAGAGCGGGGCGGGCGCGATACACCCCGGTTACGGTTTTCTGGCCGAGCGTTCGGACTTCGCCCAGGCGGTGCTGGATGCCGGGCTGGCGTTCATCGGCCCCAAGCCTTCAGCCATCGCTGCCATGGGCGACAAGGCAGTGGCGCGCGCGACCGTGGCGGCTGCCGGCGTGCCGGTTGTCCCCGGCACCGAGGGGGAGGGCGCGCTCTCGGACGAAGAGTTGCTGCGTCTTGCCCCTGAGATTGGTTTCCCTTTGCTCATCAAGGCGACCGCCGGAGGCGGTGGCAAAGGGATGCGCGTGGTGCAAAATCTGGAGGAGATGCCGGCGCTGCTCACGGCCGCCCGCCGGGAGGCGGAGGCCGCTTTCGGCGACGGGAATGTGTATCTGGAAAAGCTGGTCGAGGGGGCGCGGCATATTGAGATTCAGATTCTGGCCGACGAACTCGGAAATGTCATCCACCTGGGCGAGCGCGAATGCTCCATCCAGCGGCGTCATCAAAAACTGCTGGAAGAAGCGCCATCTCCTTTTGTTGGTGATGATGAAGAACTCCGTCAGCGCATGGGCGAGGTGGCGGTGCGGGCGGCGAAGGCGGTGGATTACGTCAACGCCGGCACGATCGAATTCCTGGTGGACGCCGAGAAGAACTTCTATTTCCTGGAGATGAACACCCGTCTGCAGGTGGAACATCCCGTCACCGAGGCGGTCACCGGTGTGGACATTGTTAAAGAGCAGATCCGCATCGCCCGCGGGCGTCCCCTCAGCCTTCGCCAGGAAGACGTGCGAATGGACGGTTGGGCGATCGAGTGCCGCATCAACGCCGAAGACCCGTATAATAACTTCATGCCCTCCACAGGCGAGATTGCACACTCCCTGTTGCCCACCGGCCCCGGCGTGCGCGTGGATACCGGTGTGTACCCTGGCTTCGTGGTTTCGCCGTATTATGATTCCCTGATCTCCAAGCTGATCGTGCATGGCAGCACGCGCGCCGAGGCGATTCTGCGCATGCGCCGCGCTTTGGAGGAATATCGCATTGTGGGCGTGCGCACCAACATTCCTTTCCACCAAAACCTGATGGATTCGCACCGCTTCATGGCCGGTCAATTCGATACGCAGTTTGTCGAACAGCGTTTCTCCATGGAGGCCGCCGACCGCGGGCGCAAGACGTTGCCGGAGATCGCCGCCCTGATGGCCACCCTGGTGGCGCATCAGCAGACCGAACGTTCGGCGCATGTGATTCAGCGCAACGAGCGCGATACCAGTAACTGGAAGTGGGTGGGCCGTTGGGAGCGCATCCATCGTTGAGGAGAGCCGGGATGAAGTACATCACCACGATAGGCGAACAACAATTCGAGATCGAAATCCTGGACGACAACCGCGTGGCGGTCAATGGTCAGGTTTTGAAGGTGGATTTCGAGTCCATCAGCCGTCAGCCGGTGTATTCCCTGCTGGTGGACGGCAAGTCCTACGAGGCGTATATTTACGAAACGGATGAAGGTTGGGAGGTGCTCTTGCAGGGCACCCGCTACCCGGTGCAGGTGGTGGATGAGCGCGAGCATCGTTTGCGGGCAGCCTTTGGCGGTGGGGTGGTCCAAAGTGGAGATTTTCACCTCAAAGCGCCCATGCCCGGCCTGGTGGTTTCCGTGCCGGTGAAGGAAGGTCAGGAAGTGGAAGCAGGGGATGTGCTGGTGATTCTGGAATCCATGAAGATGCAGAACGAACTCAAATCGCCGCGCGCCGGTACGGTCTCGCGAGTGCGCGTGAAGAGTGGGGATAACGTGGAGCGCGGCCAGACCATGCTCAGTGTGGTGTAGAGGCAGCCTTGGCGACGATGTGGCCGCGCCCGATTTCGTTCAGCATTACGGCGTCGTCGCCAGCGCGGGCAGCGAACTCAGGTACAGCCAGATGGCCTGCAGTTCGTCATCGGTGAAGCGCGAAACAGCCGGCCAGGGCATGAATGTGGGGTTAAGTACCTGACCGTCCGGGGTGACGCCGTTGCGCATGGCGCGGGCGAAATCGCTT
>RFKO01000208.1 GCA_003694235.1 Anaerolineae bacterium | reverse complement strand
TTGTGAGGAGGCTGCATGTCCCTGCTAACACATCTGGAATGTGCTCGCTGCCGGCGGGCTTTCGACCCTCATTTGCCGCAGACATATTGCCCTGATTGCCAGGCGCCGCTGCTGCCGCGTTACGACCTGCAGAAAGGGCGCGCTGAAGTCGACCGCGAGCGGCTGGCCTGTCGGCCGCGCGGCATGTGGCGCTGGCGCGAGCTGATGCCGGTCTTCGATGAGCGGCATATCGTCTCCCTGGGGGAGGGCGATACGCCCCTGCTGCATGCCCGCCATCTGGGGGAGCGTGTGGGGGCGCAGGTGTACATCAAGGATGAGGCGGTCAATCCGACCGGCACGTTCAAAGCGCGCGGCCTTTCGGCGGCAGTCTCCAAAGCGCGGGAACTGGGACAGCGGCGCTTGATCATCCCCACCGCGGGCAATGCCGGCGGGGCGCTGGCAGCCTATGCCGCTCGCGGAGGGATGCAGGCGGCGGTCTTCATGCCTGCCGACACTCCCTGGCCGAACCGCTATGAGTGCCAGATTGCCGGCGCGCAGGTCACCCTGGTGGACGGTTTGATCAGCGATGCCGGTCGCCTGGTGGCCGAAAGAGTGCAACAAGAGGACTGGTTTAGCGTTTCTACCTTCAAAGAACCGTATCGCGTGGAAGGCAAAAAAACCATGGGGTATGAACTGGCGCAGGCGTTCGGCTGGCGGCTGCCGGATGTGATCCTCTACCCCACCGGCGGCGGCACCGGCCTGGTGGGGATGTGGAAGGCGTTTGCCGAGCTCGAGGCGCTGGGCTGGCTGGAGGATACGACCCGCCCGCGCATGGTGGCGGTGCAGGCGGCGGGATGTGCGCCGGTGGTGCAGGCCTTTCACCGCGGCGCGGCGCGCTGCGATTTCTGGGAGGGCGCACAAACAATGGCCTCCGGCCTGCGCGTGCCAAAGAGCTTTGCCGATATGGAGATCCTGAGCGCGCTGCGCGAAAGCGAGGGTACGGCGGTGGCCGTGTCGGACGAAGAGATCGCCGCGGCGCAGCGAGAACTGGCGGCGGCGGAAGGCGTGTTTGCCGCCCCGGAAGGCGCTGCCACGCTCGCCGGCCTGAAAAAATTGCTCGCCGCGGGCTGGATTCGGGCGGACGAACGCGTGGTGCTGTTCAACACCGGCAGCGGCCTGAAGTATATTCCACCGCCTGCTACCGGTGAGCAGGTATAATCCAGAGGTATGTCATCCTGGCCTGCTGATGCCGCCACGACAGACCGGGGCCGGAGAAAGAGAAAATCGCATGAACACTTCCCCTCCATTGGTCATCGTTGGTGAGCGTGATCCCTTTATGCAACGCACCCTCCGCCGTGTGATCGGAGATCGTTATCAACTCGAATTTGTGGAAAACGGCGGCTTTCTGGTGCCGCGCGTGCGCCAGCAGCAACCGGCGGCCGTGATTCTGGAGATCCTGTTGCCCGGCATCGACGGTTTGATGGTTTGCAAGCTGCTGAAAGAAGATCCCACCACCGCGCATATTCCGGTGGTGTTTTATACCTACTTTACACTCGCCGATCGCATCCGGGAGGTCGGCGGCGACGCTCATTTGATCAAACCGCAACACGCCGGCCGCCTGGTGGAAACCCTGGATCGCCTGATTTCTGGAGCGCAGGCCGAATGACCGGTTGCAAAGGAGAAACCTCGTGAAGCGCATTCCAACCCAAATTCCCCATCTGGACGATGTGTTGCAGGGGGGGCTGCCGCAATACAGCACCGTGCTGTTGAGCGGTCCGCCAGGGACGGGCAAGACCGTTTTGGCCAGTCAGTTTGTGTACACCGCCGCCACGCCGGAGCATAAAGCGCTGTTCGTTACCACGGCCTCCGAACCCCTGGCGCGCATTTTGCAGTTTTTGCAGGGGTTTTCGTTTTTCGATCCGGATAAAGTCGGCACCGCGGTGTTGTATCATGATCTCGGGCCGTTGCTGGTGGAAGGGGATGGCGAGCGTGCGATCGCACAGCTGGAAGAAGTGCTGTTGGACATCCGCCCTTCGTTTCTGGTGGTGGATAGCTACCGTGCCCTGCGCGATTTGAGCCCGGACGACCGCGCTGCCCGCCGCAGTCTGTTCCGCCTGAGCGCGACCCTGGCCACGCTGCCGTGCACCGCCTTGCTGATCGGCGAGTACCAGCAGGATGACCTCTCCACCGCGCTGGAGGCCACGATCGTGGACGGCATCCTGGAGTTGGGCGCGCTGCAGGACACGCGTAGTGACCGGCGCACCTTGCGCGTGCATAAATTGCGGGGAGCGTCGTATTATTCTGGAAAGCACACTTTCACCATCTCGGATGATGGTATCACGGTGTACCCGCGCTTCTCGGCCACGCAGGGTTACGTTTCGTATGCTGTCGGCCGCGACCGGGCGCCCACCGGCATTGCCGGTATGGACGCGTTCCTTTTCCCGGGTGGATTGTTGCGTGGCACCACCACGCTGATCGCCGGAGACCCCGGCGTGGGCAAAACGGTCACCGCGCTGCACTTCCTGCTCAACGGCGTGCGCATGGGGGGGGCGGGTGTGTACGTCTCGTTTCAGGAAGACCCCAGCCAGCTGGCACAAATCGCGCGTAATTTCGGTTTCGATGTTCTCCAGATGCAGGCGGACAACTTGCTGGAGATGTTGTACCGCTCGCCGGTGGAACTGAACGTGGATGCGCATGTCTTCCGCCTGCTGGCTGCTGTGGAGCGGCTGGGGGCGCGGCGCGTGGTGATTGACAGCATCGGCGATCTGGAGGCCGGGCTGCGCAGCGACCCGGACGGGTATTTCAACTTCGTCTATACGCTGGTGCAGTGGCTGAAAAACCGCGGCATCACTGCGATGTTGACCGCCGAGATGGGTCAGTTGTTTGCCAACGAACTGACCCTCACCGGCCGCGGTGTCAGCCACATCGCCGATAACATTCTCGTGCTGCGCTACACCGAGATCGAGGGCGAGATCCGCCGCGCCATCGCCGCCTTGAGCGCGCGCGGCAGCGAGCACGGCAAGCAGGTGCGCGAATATCTGATTACCGAGCCGGAAGGCCCGCGCCTCGGCCCTCCGCTGCGCAGTGCGTATTCCATCATGTTCCATACCGCTCGCATGTCTGAGGAACGCTGAAGTCAATGGCATTGCTCCGCTCATCTGACCGCCTGCCGGCTTTGCAGGGCCTGACGCTCAGCCTGGGCGCCACGCTGGATGTGGCGCGGGAGTGTGAGACTTTTCTGGCCTGGCTGGAAGACCTCTGCCAGCCGGCAATGGCGGCCCTGTTTGTTCGCTCTGAGGAGGGCGACGATGTGCTGCGGCTGATCTGTGCTCGCGGGGTGCAGCGACTGGACGAGGAGGAGATGCCGGTGGATGCCGACCCGTGGGAGTGGCTGGCGGGGCGCGGCGTGGAAATCCCCGGCGAGGTGGAGCAGCGGCTTGCGCTGCCGATCCGGCAGGAGAATCG
>RFKO01000207.1 GCA_003694235.1 Anaerolineae bacterium | reverse complement strand
TTAAAATTTTCGCTCCCCGCGCGAGAGCAGTGGCGGGGAGCGCAGGCAAAAGCGTCCACTTCTACCAGGAGGAGGGCTGGTAGAAGATCCTTACTTCAGGAACGCACGCGATTGCGCAAAAAGGTGGGGATATCCAGGTCATCGGTGTTCAGCGTGCGCGGCTGGAAGGTCTTCTTCTCCGCCGGCGGCTCGCCGTGCTGCTCCTGCGTCACCGCCCTGGGGCGTTGCATCAACCGGCGCGGCAGACCAGAGCTATCGAAGCCGGTGGCAATCACCGTGATGCGCAGCTCATCGCCCATATCGGGATCAATCACCGCGCCGAAAATCAGGTTGACGTCGGGGTGAGCGGTCTCCTTGATGATGGCAGCGGCCTGATTGACCTCGAACAGCGTCAGGCTGGGGCCACCGGTCACGTTGAACAGGATGCCGCGCGCGCCGTCGATGGTGATATCCAGCAATTTGCTGGATATCGCCTGCTCGGCAGCGTCGCGCGCCCGATCTTCACCCGAGGCCACGCCGACGGCCATCAACGCCGCCCCACCCTCGGACATGATGGTACGCACATCGGCAAAGTCCAGATTGATCAAGCCGGGTACGGTGATCAACTCTGAAATGCCCTGAATACCCTGCCGCAAGACATCATCTGCCACCTTGAAGGCATCCTGCAGCGAAGAACGCTTGTCCACAATCTGCAACAGACGGTCGTTGGGAATGACGATCAGCGTGTCGGCATGTTCCTTGAGCGTGGCAATGCCCAACTCGGCAGACTGAATGCGGCGGGCGCCCTCAAAGGTAAACGGCCGGGTGACCACGCCAATGGTCAGCGCGCCGATTTCCCGGGCGATCTGCGCCACAATAGACGAGGCACCAGTGCCGGTACCACCGCCCATACCGGCGGTCACAAAGACCATATCCGCCCCTTTGAGCACGTTGTAGAGTTCTTCGGCAGATTCTTCGGCCGCCTTCTTGCCGATTTCGGGATCGCCGCCAGAACCCAGGCCGCGGGTCAACTTATCACCGATACGGACGCGCGTTTCTGCTCGCGAGAGCGCCAATGCCTGGGCATCCGTGTTCACCGCAATGAACTCGACGCCCTGCATACCCTCCTCGATCATTCGATCCACGGCATTGCAACCGCCGCCGCCCACGCCGACCACTTTGATCCGGGCAAAGGACTCAGGTTGATTCATGGTTTGCATCATCTTCCTCCTCGTTCGCCCCTCAACCGCAACGGCTGAGGATTGAACCATTGTACCAGACGTTTTGCCATTTCTGTGCCTTTTCACGGCAGTAAGCGCCGTATAAAGCTCTTCATCTTATCCCAATCCACACCCTCTCCCGGCCGCGGCATGCGCCGGGAAGGGGCGCGATACACGCCATTGAACTCGCTCATCAACAAGGCCCAGCGCAGCAAGCCCACGCTGGTGGAAAAAGCCGGCGAATCCAGCTGATCCACCATCCCCAACAGGTTAGCCGGCTGCGCCACCTGCACCGGCATCCCCAACACCCGCCGCGCCAGCTTGCGGATACCGGGCAAAGCGCTCACGCCGCCGGTCAGCACCATGCCGGCAGGCAGCAGACCATCGTAACCCGAGCGCTTGATCTCCTGTAACACCAGGCTGAAGATCTCTTCCACACGCGCTTCGATAATGTGCGCCAGATCGCGGCGCAACACCTGCACCGGCTCATCTTCTCCGTAAGGATGAATGTAAAAAGCCTCCTCAGGGTCGATCTCGTCCTGCAGGGCATGCCCATGCCGCAATTTGACCTCCTCGGCCTGCTCCAGCGAAAGGTGCAGCCCATGGGCAATATCCGAGGTGATGTGATTGCCGCCGACGGCCAACACCATGGTATGCCAGACATCGCCGTCGATGAAGATGGCCATATCCGTTGTACCGCCGCCGATGTCGCACACCACCACGCCCATCTCGCGCTCGCTCTCAGAGAGCACGATTTCCGCCGAGGCCAGCGGGTTGAGCACAAACTGGCTGACGTGCACTCCCGCGGCGGCCACCGCCTGGCGCAGATTCTCCACCGTAGGCGCGGCCGCGGTGATCACATGCGTCTCTACTTCCAGCCGGTAGCCGTGCATGCCGATCGGCATGCGGATACCTTCCTGACCGTCCACCACAAAGCCGCGTTGGATGACGTGGATCATCTCGCGGTTATGGGGGATAGTCACCGCCCGGGCGGCCTCCACCGCCCGACGGACATCCTCCGCCTCGATGGTTTTGCCGGAAACCGCCACCACCCCGCGGCTGTTCTGCGATTCGATGTGCGCCCCGGCCATGCTCACCAAGGCGGAATCGATTTCCAGGCCGGAGGTGCGTTCGGCCTTCTCCACCGAGCGAGCGATTGCCGCGCCGGCTGCCTGCAGATCCACCACCGCGCCCTTGCGCAGACCGCGCGACGGCTCGATCCCCACCCCCAGAATGCGCAGTCGGTTACCGGTTTCCAGGCGGGCAACCAGCGTGCAGATTTTCGTCGTGCCGACATCCAGGCCAACAATGATCGGGGCGTCCATCGCTTCCTTTCCTACCGGTAATACGGTGCGTGGGGAAATTCCACGCTAATTACAGAGGGTTGAATGCCTCGACGCTGCAACTCGGCGACTACGGCGGAATAAATGGCAATTTTCATCTGTGCGTCGGTTGCATCGCCGAAGAATACCTGCCAGCCGCGAGGGTCCCACCAGCCAAAGCCGTGCCCGGCATCATAGGTCAGGTCAACGCCCGGGGGCAACTGCCCGGCCAGCCAGACCACCGCCTCCACCATCTGCGGCGACATCACCGCCTGTGGAATGCTCTCCGCGGCCGCCTCGCCGACCAACGGCTCAGCCTCCGCCAGCACAGACGCCTCCACCGGCGCCGGCGGCAAAACGGCAGCCTGCACACGCGGGAGGTCGGCCTGCACCTGCACACCGCCGAAGCGGTTGCCGTTCTCATCCACAAATAACGTCTCACCATCTACTTCCCAGATTAACACCGGCTGTCGTTCGCGCACCTGCACAACCACCTGCGCCGGGAACCCCACCCACACGCTCACGTCTTCGAAGGCATCGAACATGCTCAGCAACCGCTCTTCAAGTTGCAACGGGTCGAGCGCAACGACCGGCCGGTTGAGCACCAGCATGGAGGCGATAATCTGCTGCGGTGCGATATAGCGAGCGCCCTCCACACGGACCTGCTGCACGCGGAAAGCGGGCAACGCCCAGAGGAGATACACCAACACAGCCGCCGTCAGGGCAACCGCAGCCGAGAGCGCGCGCCACCCCGGTCGGATCAACGGCAGGGCCGGCAAGCGCACCTCCAACCCAGGCGAGGGCAGCGCGAAATCCAGCCGCCGCCGCAGTCGCTTCCGACGTCCGGGGCGCGTCCAGCGACTCTCCGAGCGATCGCGCCGCACCAGCACCGGCGGCAGTTCAGACCGTACGGGCTGCACAGCTGCGACGGGCTTTGCAGGCGTGCGCTTCCGCTGCTGCCGACGGGCACGTACTCGCTCGGCCCGGGTGAGAGGGTGCTTATCCTCGCGCATTACTCTCCATCACGTTCATAGCGCCAGCGCGTGCGGTCGCGCTCTTCTCGCCGCTCCAGCGCCAGCGCGATCAACTCGTCCAACAATTGCGGGTAGGGCAACCCGCTGGCCTCCCACAGCTTGGGATACATGCTGATCTGCGTGAACCCCGGGATGGTGTTCACTTCGTTGAGGTAGAACTCACCGCTGCGGCGGTCGAGCAGAAAATCCACCCGTGCCATACCGGCGCAATCAATAGCACGGTAAGCCCTCACCGCCGCGGCGCGCATGGCTTCCGAAGTCTCGAAAGGCAAATCGGCCGGCACCACCGTTTGCGAACGCTCGTCGTGGTACTTGGCCTCGTAGGTATAGAACTCAGCCGCCGGCAACACCTCACCGGGCACGGAAGCCCGCGGCCGCTCGTTACCCAGCACGCTGATTTCTATCTCGCGCGCCTCCACACCGCGCTCCACCAGCACACGGCGGTCATACTGCACCGCCTCCAGCAAACCTTCCATCAAATCGGCCCGCGAACGGCACTTATTCACCCCCACCGAAGAACCCATGTTGGCCGGTTTGACGAACACGGGGAACTCGAAAGTAGCGGCAACCTGCGCCAGCACGTCATCCATCTCTTGCTCGATTTCGCGACGGGTGAAGAGCAGCGATTCCACCACCGGCACGCCGTTGGCCCGCATCACATCCTTGAAAGCGGCCTTGTCCATGCCCAGGGAGGAGCCAAGCACACCGGCGCCCACGTAGGCCACACCGGCCATCTCGAACAATCCCTGGATCGTGCCATCTTCCCCAAACGTCCCGTGCAACACAGGGAAAAAGACATCCACGGCGGCGTAACGCGTCAGCACAGCCGACTCGCCCTCGGCGGAGAGCCGGTACAGGCCTTTTCGCGTCGGATCGGGCAGCAGCGTTACCGGTGTCAGCCGGTCGAGTTCGCCGCGCTCAAAAGCATCCAGCGCACCTTCACCGGCCAGCCATTCTCCCTGGTGGGTGATGCCCACCTCGATCAGGTGATAGCGCTCTTTATCCAGATACTTCAACACCGAGCGCGCCGACATCAGCGAGACCTCGTGTTCGCCCGACCGGCCACCGAAGAGCACCGCCACACGCAATTTATCGCTCATACGCCTTTCCAAACTCTCCAAGCAGTTCGATTTCCAGTTCCAGTTGCACGCCGAATTGCGCCGCCACCTGCCGGCGCGCGGTCTCGATCAAAGCCAGCACATCGGCGGCGGTAGCACGGCCATGATTGATGAAGAAATTGGCGTGCAGCGGGCTGATTTCAGCATCTCCGCGCCGCAGCCCCTTCAAGCCGGCGGCCTCGATCAACCGCCCGGCGTAGTCTCCCGGCGGATTCTTGAACATCGAGCCCATACTCGCGCCGGGCGGCTGCGTCTGCTGGCGGTACGCCACCAGTTCGTCCAGCCGCGCCTGCACCTGCTCCGCTGTGCTGCGCTGCAAAACGAATTCTGCCGCCAGCACCACACCGCTCAGTTCGCCGCGCCTCAGCGCGCTGCTGCGATACGCGAACCCCAGTTGCGCGGCGCCGAAGTTCTCTCGCCGACCATCAGGGAGCAAGATTTCTGCCACCTTCAGCGCGGCAGCCACGTCGCCGCCGTGCGCGCCGGCGTTTCCGGCCACCGCGCCCCCGACCGTGCCGGGGATGCCGGCAGCCCACTCCAGGCCGGAGAGACCGCGTCCCGCGGCGCGCCGGGCAACCACGCCAAAATTGGCCCCGGATTCCGCCCACACCATCGGCGGCTCGGACTGATCGTCAAAGCGCACAGCGCGCGCTCGATTGAGCACCACCACACCGCGATAACCGGCATCGCTCACCAGCACGTTCGACCCGCCGCCCAGGATGACAAACGGCGCTTGCAGTTCCCACAACGTTTCAACAGCCTGTGCCAGCTCGTCGCGCCCCTCCACCACCAGCAGGGCATCGGCCGGCCCGCCGATGCGCGCCGCGGTGTAGCGGGCCAGCGGCACATTGAGCTGAAGCCGCTCACCAAAGCGGGAACGCAATCGCGCGGTGGGGAAACGCGTGGTAACTCGTCGCATCCGCCTCAAAGCTCCTGAATACGAGCGATCAACTGCTCGATCACCTGCACGCCGGTCTCCACCGGTTCATCCGTTTCAGCTGCCTGCACAAAGACCGGCATCTCGTCCGCGCTCTCTTCCGTCTGGGCGGGCAGATCTAACAGCAACGGTTCAGCCGGTTGGGGTAAACGTTGTAACTCCTTCATCCTCGCTCCTCCATCACCGCCGGCAACGCCTCCAACACAACGGCGCTCACTTGCGGGGCATCTCCTGCGGAGAGCACAAGCAGCACATCGCCGGGGCGCAAAATCCCCAGCAGGAAATCAACCGTCTCCTCCAGCGAAGCGGTGTAATGCGCCGCGGGATGCGGCATGGCCTCAACCAACGCCGCAACCGAGAAATCGGGATCGAACGGTTCGCGCGCCCGGTAAACATCCGTCACCGCGACCACATCGGCATCGGCAAACGCCTGCAGAAAATCAGCGTACAGGGCGCGGGTGCGCGTGTAGGTATGCGGCTGCCAGACGGCCACAATGCGCCGTTGAGGGTAGCGGGAGCGCGCCGCCTGCAGGGTGGCGCGGATTTCGGTAGGGTGATGCGCGTAATCGTCCACCACCACCACGCCGCCAGCCTCCCCGCGCACATCAAAGCGCCGCCCACTGCCGCGGAAAGCCGTCAACGCCTCGGCCACCGCCGTCCAATCCAGCCCCAGCCGATCGCAAACTGCCAGCACGGCCAAAGCGTTTGCCACGTTGTGACGGCCGGGCACGCTCAACCGCACACGCTGCGGCGCGCCCTGCGGCCTCAGGGCGGTGAAATCAAAGCCGCCAATGACATTGGGAGAGATTTCCACAGCGCGGTATTCCGCCCCCTGGCCTTCAACAGCGTAGCGCAGCACGCGAGCGCCTTCGCCTTCCATCTGCGCGCCCAGCGCCTGGGAGCCGGCGTCATCCGCGCACACCAGCAAGGCGCCATCAGGACGCACCTGCCGGGCAAAAGATTCAAACGCGGCGTAGAAAGCCTCAAAAGTGGGGAACAGATCGGGATGATCGTGCTCCACATTGGTCACCACTGCCAGGTAAGGGTACAGGCCCAGGAACATATAGTCGTACTCATCGGCCTCGATGACAAACAGCGCCGATTCGCCCGCCGCGGCGTTCACGCCCAGGTTCTCCACCACACTGCCGGCCACAAAGCCGGGTTTTTGTCCCAGCGCAGAGAGCACCCAGGCCGTCATCGAGGTGGTTGTGGTCTTGCCATGCGAGCCGGCGATGGCGATCACATCGCGCCCGGCCAGCAACTGCTTCAAGAAATCCACCCGCTTGAGCACCGGGATGCCCGCCTTCCGGGCGGCCTCGACCTCGGGATGCTCATCAGGGATGGCGGAGGAGCGGATCACCACATCGGCGCCCTGCACATAATCCGGGGAGTGACCGCGATACACCCGCGCGCCGGCGGCCTCCACCGCCTGCGCCAGGGGAGAGTATTCGCGGTCGGAACCGGTCACCTGCTCGCCCTGTTCGAGCAACACACGAGCGATGGCCGAAAGGCCGGTTCCTCCAATGCCGATGAAGTGAATCCGTCTGCTCACAGGAACACCACCAGAATAAACAACAGCGAGAGCACGATGGCAATGAAGATGTTCGGCACTTTGCTCAACCAGAAGGGAGCGAACGAGTTGATTAACATGCGCGCTCGCTCCAGCAGCGGGTCGGCAGCGTTCGGCGCGATGATGTACGGCTCAAAGGGATAATGCGCCTGGTGCATATACGCCCACAAGGTACCAATCACCAGATAGCCGTTGACCGCGCCGATCACCAACCCCAGCAGAAAATCCTGAAATTTCTCGCGCCGGGCAGAAACCTGGAACTTGGCCAGCACTGCCGGCGTCTGATAACCGAAAAACACCACAAAACCCAGGATAACCGCGCGTATGATAAACTGAGCGCGGAAAGTGGTCTGGAATTCCGGCGGCAGGGCAGAGAACGGCACCACCTGTTCGGGGGGGAAAACATAAATAGCCGCATCGCCCACTTCCGGCGGGAGGATGTTGAGGGCACGATCGAGCTGGATGAAGGGGGTCACAATTGAACCCAGGAAATTCTCAAACAGCCAGATCATGAACAGCGTGAGGATCACGCTGAACACCACCAGCATCTCCTTCGCCCAGCCGCGCAAGCCGCCGACCACTGCGAAGAAAGCCACAAAGAGATAAAAGACTACGACCAGACTGATCATGAGGTCGTCCTTTCGCCACGAGTCTCCGCCAGGGCGATCACCTCGGCGGCAATCGCCGCAGCAGCATCGGGTCGGGCCAGACGCAGCATGGCCTGGCGCATACCGTTCAGACGTTCCGCATCACCCATCAGGGCGTTCACCAGCGGGACCAGCCGCTCCGCCAGATCGGCGTCCTCCACGATCTCTGCCGCGCCCTGAGAAGCCAGGTATTGCGCGTTGACACGCTGATAGCGCCAGGCGTACGGATACGGCACCAGGATGGCCGGCAGACCAAAGAGGGGGAACTCGCCCAGCGTAGAGGCGCCGGCCCGCGCCACCACCAGATCGGCCGCTCGCAAAGCCGCCCCCATCCGCTCGTGCAGATAGGGGAAGGGATGATAGCGCGCCGCCAGGTCGGCAGGCAACCGCTCCCGGGCCTGTTGCGCCTCGCCCCAATGCAACGTACCGCTGATATGCACAATCTGCATTTGCGGCAGCAGCGCCTCCAGCGCGGGGAAAAGCGCCCGATTGATGGAGCGCGCCCCTTTGCTGCCTCCAAACACCAGCAAGACCGGCAGATCGGCTTCCAGTTCCAGAGCAGCGCGCGCCGCCTCTACATCCCAGGAAAGCAACGCAGCGCGCACCGGATAACCGGTCACCGTGGTTGGCGCATCGGCGGCGAAGAATTGACGGGATCGCGGCGCGGTCAGAACGATGCGATCGGCAAAGCGAGAGAGCACTTTGAGCGCCAGCCCCGGCTCGATATCAGGGACGTACAGGGCAGTGGGCACGCGGCGCCCGGCAAGGGCCACCGGCACGGCCACATACCCGCCGGTAAAAAAGAGCACGTCGGGGCGAAACCGCGCCAGCACGCGCCGGGCCTGTACGTAACCGCGGCTCAGACGCGCCAGGTTGCCCGGCAAGGCCCGCAGCCCCACGCCGTGCACACCGGCAGCCGCAACCGCCTGATAGGGAATGCCCTCGCGTTTCACCAGTTCTGCCTCCATACCGCCTTCACCGCCAACCCACAATAGCTCAAGGTCAGGGTGCAGGTCTCTGACGCGCTCGATCACGGCGAGCGCGGGATACACGCCGCCACCCGTCCCGCCGGCGCAAACTAACAATCGCATCAACAAACATCCTCCGCGTTTCCTCAATCTGCCGGCGCTCCGCCTGCCGCGAGACGTTGAGCACAATGCCCAGTGCCAGCAAGGAGACCACCAGGTTCGAGCCGCCCACGCTGAAGAACGGCAACGAGTTGCCGGCGAACGGCATCACGCCCAGCAGCGAGGCCATGTTCATATAGGCCTCCAGCACAATCCACAACGTCAGGCCGGAGGCCAGCAAGGCGCCCAGGCCATCCGGTGCGCGGCTGGCAATCACCAGCCCGCGCCAGGCCAGCAGCGCAAACAGCCCCACCACCAGCACGGCGCCGAACACGCCCAGCTCCTCCCCCACCACGGCAAACACGCTATCGGTGTGCGGAAAAGGCAGGGTCGTCAATTTGGTCGAGCTATTCCCGATTCCCACACCAAACCAGCCTCCGCGCACAAAAGCCACCAGCGCGTGGCGCACATGCGGGGAAGAAGAAAGGATGTCCTCCATGCCGGCGCGAAACTCGTCCACGCGGCTGATACCGGTGAAGTTGTACCGCAAGACCACATAGCCCACCAGCGCCGCGCCGCCTGTCAACACGGCGTTCAACAACATGCTGGTGCCGGCCAGGAAATACATCATCAAACCCAGGATCATGACCATCAACGTGGCGCTCAGGTCAGGTTGGGCCGCGATAAAACCGGCGTACATGCCCACGATAATCATCGCCGGTAAGAGGCCGAACGCCCAGGTATTCAACACTTCGCGCTTGGCATCCAGCCACACAGCCAGATAGAGCACAATCACGAACTTGGCTAGTTCCGAGGGCTGAATCGATCCGTTGAGAAAACTGCGACGCGTCGTGCCGGTCTGATCGCCGATCACCAGAACCAGGACGAGAGAGACCAGCGTAAGCAGCCACAGATACACAGCCGGAGTCCGCCAGCGGTGATAGTCCACCCGCGCCGCCACACCCATCAGCACCAGACCGAGCAGCAGATAACGCGTCTGCCGGAAGAACAGGTACCACGGCGAAGAGACGCCGGTCTCAGCTTCCGAAATCCAGATCGAAGCCGACCAGCTGGCCGAAGTCATCATCAACATCCCAAACACCAGCAAGACGACCACGCACACCAGCAGCGGCACGTCAATCGTCAGGCGGGGGGAAGGGATGCGCGCCTCGCCAGACTGTTTCAGTTCAGCGCCTGTACCCATTGACAAAACCGTTCTCCTCGCTCAGCGAAATCGCGGAATTCATCGAAACTCGTCCCACCGGGGGAGAGCAAGACCACGTCCCCCGGCTCAACCCGCCGTGCCGCCGCCTCCACCGCCTGCCGCAGATTGGGGCACACATCCAGGCTGAACGGCCGCTCGGCCGGGCCGGCCGCACGCACAGCGCGCTCGATCCGGTCTGCCGCCTCGCCAAACAGGATCAGATGGTCCACACGGCAGGTGACCAGGCGGGCGAGCGCTTCCCAGGGCAGGTTTTTATCACGCCCGCCGAGCAACAGCACCAGCGGCTCGTCAAACGAACGAATGGCAGCCATCGTCCGCTCTGGTGCGGTGGCGATCGAATCGTTGTACCAGCGCGCGCCGCCCCATTCCCGCACGAACTCCAGGCGATGCGGCACACCTCGAACCGCGGCCACGCCGGCGCGCATGGCTTCCGGCGGCAGACCGACAGCCTGGGCGGCGGCGCACGCCGCCAGCACATTGAGCAGGTTGTGCTCTCCACGCAGATGAATCTCTTCCCGCGAGAGCACCTTTTCGGCGCGCTCCCCATCCCACAGGGCGACCCATCCATCCTGCAGGAAACTTCCACGCTGACGGCGCGGGGGGCGCGCCCACCCAAAGGTGAGCAATTCACCCCGCACCAGCGAGCGCAGCCCCCACGCTCCGGGGTCCTCGCGCCCCAGGACGGCTAAATCGGCCGCCCTTTGGGCGCGCAAAATGTTGGCCTTGGCCGCGGTGTAGGCTTCCATCGTGCCATGCCGGTCGAGATGATTAGGCGTGATGTTGAGCACGACCGCCACCTGCGGAGAACGCGTCATCACTTCCAGCTGGAAACTGGAAAGCTCCATCACCGCCAGGTCGCCGGGGTGCATGGCATCCACATCGTTGAGCAAAGGGTTGCCAATGTTACCGCCAACCCAGGCGCGGCGGTAGGGGGCATTTTCCATCCCGCAGGCCGTCTGCGCAATGCTTCCCGTCAGCGTGGTGGTGGTGGTCTTCCCCGCCGAACCGGTGATGCCGATCACCTGGCAAGGGGTCTCTTCCAGGAAAATCTGCGAATCATTGGAAAGCGGGATACCCCGCCGGCGGGCCTCGACGATCAGCGGCAGGTCAAGCGGAACGCCGCCGGAGGGACACACCAGGTCAACCCCATCCAGCAACGCCAGCGGATGTCCGCCGGTCGCCCATTCCACCGGCACATCGCCCAGCGTCGCACGGGCGGCGGCGAGTTCATCCGCCGGCCGACG
>RFKO01000206.1 GCA_003694235.1 Anaerolineae bacterium | reverse complement strand
TGGTGCACAGGATTTCTCCTCCCCGGGAGGCGTTCTCCACCCTTTGGGCCGTATTGACGGCATCTCCAATGGCATCGTAGAACTTTACATCCGGGCTGCCCAGCAAACCTTCGATCACCTGCCCGGTGTGCAGGCCGATGCCGGCGCTCAGGTTATGCGCATTCAGATAGAGGTTGATCTCGTCCCGCAGGGCCAGCGCCGCGCTGGCGGCCTGTTGCGGCCTGGAAAACACGGCCATCATTGCATCGGCGATGAATTTGAATTTGACAGCCTGGTATTGTTCGCAGATATTTTCCCCAATCCGGTAGAGGTCGTTCAGCAGAGCGGCCACCTGTTCAAGGTCATGTTTTTCGCTCCATTGGGTAAAGCCGCGTATGTCCAGGAAAAGGATGGCCCGTTCGCTACGTTGCAGGGAGAGGGCGTTGGGGTCAACGAGCAGGCGTTCGAGAAAGACGCTGCCCAGCAGCCATTCGGAATATGTTCTGAGGCGCTGCGAGGTCTGGCTGAGCTGCGTCAGGTATCTGGCCGCCGTCAGCCGGGCTACGCCGAGGCTGATCCCCAGGGCGGGGATTGCCGTAGCGATGAGTTGATGGCTGGAATCGCTGAGAAAGGTGGGGATGCTATAGTATTGCTGCGGGTGGGTGAGGTACTCGAAGATGGCGTACATCACCAGCAGGATGTTGGTGCGGGTGAATTCTTCCAGCAAAAAGAAAATGTTTTGTGCGGTCGGCAGGTCGGCGCGCAGCATCTGGAACAGACCAATCAGCAGAGCGAATAGCCAGTATGCCAGATGATGCGGCTTGGCAAAGAAGGAAACACCCTCCAGACTGAATTCCAGCAGCGTATAGAGCGCCGGGCTGATCAGATTGCCTCCCAGCCGGTACAGGCCGCTCCGCCCTTCCCAGCGCACCAGCAGCGCAGTCTGGAACAGGCTGGCAAACAGGAGGGTGTAAATATCCGGCTTGTGCAGATAGGCCGTTTTTTCCAACAAGAGCTCGAGGAGGATGTTGGCAATCGGGAACCAGGCCGAGTTGCCAAAGTACTCGCTCAGGAAACGGGAAAGAGTGGGAGGCAAGAGCCGCTGTTCGAGCGCCCGTGAATCATGCATGCCATGATTATACTATGCTTTTGGACACGCCCAATGGCTTCCAATCCGTATAGCCTGGGAAGATGACGTCCAGGTTGTCGTTGAGCAGGCGGCGTTGGAGAAGTTCTGCCAGCACCGTGCGGTAGTCTGTGGTGATGGCCAGGTCGCCGGGGCCGGAGAGCGCTTCGGGAGCGAGCGTGGGCCAGTCGGCGAACACTTTGCCGCCGTTGACGCCACCGCCAAGCAGGAACATGGCGTTGCCGTGACCGTGGTCGGTGCCGCCGCTGGCGTTCTCTTCCAGCCGGCGCCCGAATTCGGACATGGTGACGATGGTGACGCGCTGTATCTTCTCGCCCAGATCGGTGTAAAAGGCGGCCAGCCCGCCTGCCAGGTCGCTCAGCAGAGCCGCCATCTGACCTTCGGCGCCGCCCTGGTTGACGTGTGTGTCCCAGCCGCCGATGTCCACCGCGGCGACTTCCAGCCCGATCTCGGCTTTGATCAGTTGGGCCACCTGCTGCATGGCCTGTCCAAAGGGGCTTTGGGGATAGGCTGCGCCGTTGGCGGGGCGGTATTCACCCTGGATGGCGGATTCGAGGGTAGCGGTGGCCTCAAAAGTCAGCGTTGCCGCCTCGCTCAGGTCGGTGGCATCGGGAGCATATAACTTCATCAGGGTTTGTTGAAAGGCGAGCAGTTCTGCCGAACGGTTTCTGCCCCCCAGGTGGAAATTGGTGATGGATTGCAACGCCAGCGCGGGTACCGGGCCGCGCAGCGAGAACGGCAGCATTGTGCCGATGCCCACTGCCCGGAAGGGAGAGCCGTTCTCCCAGGCCGCGGTTTGCAGGTGACGCGCCAGCCAGCCGCTGTTGACGGATTTTTCGCCCGGCGTGCCGCGTTCCATGTAATCCATGGCGTCGAAGTGCGAATGCGTGGGGTCTGGTGAACCGCAGGCGTGCACGATGGCCAGTTCCCCGGCGTCCCAGATGTCTTTGAGCGGCCGCAAGGCGGGGTGCAGGCCGAAGAAACCGTCCAGTTCGATGGCGCTGGTCTCATCTCCCGCTTTGGGTTCGGGGATTGCCAGCGTGGGGCGTTTGCGGTAATACTCGGCTTCGCCCAGTGGGATCACCGCGTTCAGGCCGTCCATCGCCCCGCGCTGGAAGATGACCACCAGGGTATCGCCGGGGGGCTCCATCCCTTGTGGGGAAAAGACGGCCAGGCGCGGCAGCCATCTGGCGGGGTCGCTGCGCGCCAGCAGCATGGCAGGGAGAGCGGCGCTGAGGTTGAGAAAATCTCGGCGTGTGAGCGTAGTGGGCATGAGGGATTCTCCTGAGGCGTTTTAGCGGTATTGGAAAGCAGGGGAGGCCAGCAGCAGGGCGCCGATGGCCGGCTGGATCAGGGATTCGTTCAGGTCAGCGGCGAAGCGCAAAATAATCTGCTGTGCTTTTTCGTCCAACAGACCGCCCAGCAGGTGTCCGTTCAGCTGGTTGAGCACTTCCTCGGGTGTAAAGGAACTGCCTGCGAGGGCCTGCCAGTCCACTTGCGCGTCGTCCGTGGCGTTGAAAGCCAGCGTCAGGGCGTAGTTCCAGCGGGCCAACAGGCCGTTGGTCGTCTTCCAGGCGTCGGCGGTATCGGGATAGCCGTCGGGGGTGGGTTGCATGAAGAGGGGCTGTCCCATCTGGGTGAGCATGGCATTGCTGAACCGTTGTGGATGGGCCTCGGCGTTGGTGGCGCGCAGCGCGGAGACGATGAACTCAAAGGGGCGCTTGAATTTTGTCCCCAGGGAGTCTTTGAATTCCTGCGAGTGCAGAATGACGCTCATCACGGCGCGGATATCGCCGTTTGTGTGTGAAAATGTCTCGGCGGCGCGGCTGACGAGGTCGGCGGGCGGCTGATCGCTGACAAAGCGGCGGGCCAATTTGTAGGCGATGTGTTGGGCTGTGGCGGGGTGATTGGCGAGCAGGTCGGCCAGTTGTTCGCCGTCGCGAATGCCCTGTCCGGCGGGGAAGGTCTGCCCAAGGATGGTTTTCTCGCCGTCGTCGTGTGCTCGCTCGCGGAAGATGAACTCGCCGGGGTTGTCCATGCGCGGGCCGGCGACGCTCCAGCCGGTCAGGGCGCGGGCGACCTCGTCGATGTCGTGGTGCGTGTAGCCACCGTCCACCCCCAGGGTGTGTAATTCCAGCAATTCGCGGGCGTAGTTCTCGTTGGGCAATTCTTTTTGGCTCAACGCGTTGTCCAGGTAAACCAGCATGGCCGGGCTTTGCATCGAGGCGAAGAGCAGGTCGCGAAAGTTGCCCAGCGCGTGGGGGCGAATCACCTCGCGGTCATCCACAATCTTGAGAGGGACGATTTGCTGATTTTTGCGCAGGTAGATGTTGAAGTGATTGCTCCAGAAGTCCACCATCAGCTCGTACAACTGGCGTTTGGAGTACACCGCCCGCAGAGCGGTGGCGCGCAGGAATTGTTCCGCTGCCTGCCGGCGGGTCTCTTTCTCGAACAACTCGGAGGCCGGGCGAGTGAGCAGGGTCATCTCTTTCAGACGGTCTTCCAACTCGCGATCATCGATGCTTTCGGGCGAGAGTTGTTCTTCGATGAAAGCGTCCAGGCCGATTTCGGCAGCGCGGGCCAGTTCTTCGGCACGCGGCCAACAGGTGATTCGGCGCAGCGTCTGGAAGGTTTGAGCTTCGGCAGGCGGGGCGGTCGGTGTAGCCGTTCTGGCGAGGGCTTTGACCGGCGCGTTGCAGGCCTGGAGTGCGGCGACGGCGCTCAGGTAGGCGGAGAGTTTGAGGAATTCGCGGCGGGAGAGGGGGTTCATTGGTTTGTTAGTTCATTGGTTCATTGGTTGCATCGGTTGAAGTATAGGGGAGAGGTGTGAGGGGGGTGTGAGAGGGATGTAAAAAGGAGGTAAAAAGATAGTAGACGGCAGACCGCAGACCGCCGTCTGCCGTCCGCCGTCCGTTGTCTGTCGCCTGCGGTCTCCCCCCGGTCGCTGGCGTCTAAATCCCGTCCAGCCCCAACTCGGCGCGTTTGGCCGCTGTGGGCATGCCGCTGACCGGGTCCCAGCCGCGGGCCTGGTAGTAGGCAGAAAGCATTTCCTCGAAGGGGATTTCATACGCTGCCGCGCCGCCTTCGGCGTAAGGTTTGAGCAAGGGAGCGGGCAGGCGGTCGTTGGCCGCGGTCAGCCCCAGGTTGCCGTTGATCAGGCGCTTGATGTTCCAGCCGCGTTCTCCCGCGCGCAGCAGTTCTTCCAGCGTGTAATCTTCTCCCGTGGCCGCGTTGACCAGCACCAGCACGTCGTCCGGCGGGACGTTGGCGAAAAAGCACATCACCAGGGCGTTGAACACGGTGCGCCAGTTCTGATGGATGGCGACGTTGGCCGCTTTCTCCGCTCCGTCGTGGCGGTTGTAGAACTGCATCCCCAGTTGCTCTTCCACCTGGCCGAACATATCGGCCAGGAAGTAGTCGGACTGGTTGTGGCATGCGCCGCGCGGCGAGGTGGCGTACACCAGCGCCATGCCGGATGCGCCGCGCGGGTCGTGATAGGCGACTTCCAGGCCGTTGACCTGCACGGCCAGTTCGCCGGCACCGAAGCGGTTTGCCAGTGAACGACTGCCTTCGGCCAACAGCGCCCCGAAGCCTTCTCGCCTGGCGGTCAGATGAACCAGTTGCTCGACGGCGGTTTGATCTCCCCATTCGAGGGCAAGACCGTCGGTGTGATCTGGCGTGATCAGGCCGCGCTCGTAGAGCGTGAACGCCAGGCCGAGGGTGTTGCTCAGGCTGATCACGTCCAGGCCGTACTCATCGCACAGGGCGGTCATACGGGTGATGAAGGCCA
>RFKO01000024.1 GCA_003694235.1 Anaerolineae bacterium | reverse complement strand
TGTTCCGCCGGGGCTTTGGTAGGCTGTTCCGCCGGGGCCTTGGTGGGCTCTGGCGTCGCCTGGCCACCACAAGCGGCCAGCACCAGCGCCAGCACGGCCAGAACAGCCATCAGGACGAACACTTTCTTAGACATAATCAAACCTCCTCGGAAAACAAGAAACTCGGGTTTCGGCTAAGGGCGTAGCACCCTTCTCATCTGCGCTTAACTTTACCATTTCTGGATTGAAAATTTTGTCGCAAATTGTCGCGATTACGTCTCAGGAGAGATTTGGTTGTTACCATGAACGTTCTGATTCTGGAAGCAAAGTTCATGTAAAAACAAAAGCAGAGCGGAACGGCTTTCCGCTCTGCTTTCGAGAAGTAGTATTTCTGACAATCGCTTTAAAAGCCCGATTTTTCCGGCACCCAGCAGCACAGCACCAGATCGCGCGCCGCCTTGACCTCATCCAGACGGCCAAAGGGGGTGTTGTGCGGCGCGGTCTTGAGGATCTCGGGGTTGGTGTGGGCTTCCTCGGCGATCTGGATCAGCGCATCGGCGAAGGCGTCGAGCGTCTCTTTGCTCTCGGTCTCGGTCGGCTCGATCATCAGCGCCTCGTGCACGATCAAGGGGAAGTAGTTGGTCGGCGGGTGGAAGCCGAAGTCCATCAGACGCTTGGAGATGTCCAGGGCGTGCACCTCCGGCGCATCCGGCCAGCGTCCCTCGGCGACGAACTCGTGCATGCAAATGCGATCGTAGGGGATGTGATAGGTATCGCGCAGGCGCGCCTGCAGGTAATTGGCGTTCAGCACGGCATGTTCAGAGGCCGCTCGCAGTCCCTCTTCGCCCAGCATGATCATGTAGGTGAAGGCGCGCACAATCACGCCAAAGTGCCCCCAGAACGACTTGACCCGCCCAATGCTCTTCTCCGGCATCACCAGGCCATAGAGCGGCGGCTCATCCTGATCGCCTTCGTCCACCACGTCCACGATCGGGCCGGGGAGGAACTGCGCCAACTCGGCGGTCACGCCGACCGGGCCGGAGCCCGGCCCGCCGCCGCCATGCGGCGTAGAGAAGGTCTTGTGCAGGTTGAAGTGCAGCACGTCAATGCCGTAGTCCGCCGGACGGGCGATCCCCATCAGGGCGTTCAGGTTGGCGCCGTCGCCGTACACCAATCCGCCGGCCTGGTGCACCAGCTCGCAGACTTCCGCCAGGTTTTCATCGAACAACCCCAGCGTGTTGGGGTTGGTGATCATCAACCCGGCCAGGGTGTCATCACAATGCTGGCGCAGGGCTTCCAGATCCACATTGCCGCGCGCGTCCGAAGGGATTTCCACCACCTGCAAGCCGCTCATCGCCGAGGAGGCCGGGTTGGTGCCGTGCGCGGAATCGGGGATCAACATCTTGGTGCGTTTTTCGTCGCCGCAGGCATGATGGTAAGCGCGGATGATGAGCACGCCGGTCAATTCGCCATGCGCCCCGGCGGCCGGCTGCAGGCTGACGGCATCGAAGCCGCTGATGGCCTTCAGCCATTCCTGCGTATGATACATCAGCGCCAGCGCGCCCTGCACGGTTTCGATGGGCTGGAAGGGATGGATCTGGGTGAAACCCGGCAGGCGCGCCATCTCCTCGTTGATTTTGGGGTTGTACTTCATGGTGCACGACCCCAACGGATAAAAGCCGGTATCCACACCGTGATTAAGCTGCGAGAGGCGGGTGTAGTGCCGCACCACATCCACCTCAGAGAGTTCAGGCAGCGGCAAATCATCCCGCGTCATCCCGGCAGGGAAATCGGCCAGGGGGACATCGCATTGCGGGAAGGTGTGCCCCACACGCCCCGGAGAGGAGAGGTCATACACCGTCGGCTCAACCGGTTTGGGGGTGGAGTACTCAGTCATGGCTCACCTCCTCCAGCGCGGAGATCAGGTAGTCGATCTCCTCGCGGCTGTTCATCTCGGTGACGGCAATCAACAGGCCGTGGTCCAGCGCAGGCGCGACCTGTCCCAGGTCATAACCACCCAGGATCTCATAATCCAGCAGCGCCGCGTTGATCTCGGCGGCCGGTTTGGGGCAACGCACGGCGAACTCGTTGAAGAAGGGGACATCGAACATCAACTCGAAGCCCGGCAACGAGGCGATCTGGGCCGCGGCGTAGTGCGCCTTGTGATAGTTCAACTCGGCCACCTGACGCAGCCCATTCTTGCCCAGCAGGCTGAGGTAAATGGCAGCCGCCAGCGCCATCAGTCCCTGGTTGGTGCAGATGTTCGAGGTGGCCTTTTCGCGGCGGATGTGCTGCTCGCGCGTGCTCAGCGTGAGCACATAGCCGCGCTGCCCGCGGCTGTCCACCGTCTCACCCACCAGCCGGCCGGCCATCTTGCGCACATACTGCTGACGGGTGGCAAAAATGCCCAGATACGGCCCGCCATAAGAGAGCGGAATGCCCAACGGCTGCCCCTCGCCGGTGACGATATCGGCGCCAAACTCGCCCGGTGGCTTGAGCAGCCCCAGCGCCAGCGGGTTGACGTGCACGGCGAACAACGCGCCCGCCTGATGTGCGGCATCGGCCAGGGCCTGATAATCGAAAATCCGCCCGAAGAAATCAGGGTACTGCACCACCACCAGGGCGGTGTTTTCGTCCAGCAGCGGGAGCAATCCCTCAGGCCCACTCTCCAGCGGCAGGTCCTCGCCTTCCACCTGATAATCGGAATACTGAGTATAGGTGTGCACCGTCTCCCGATAGTGAGGGTGCAGCGCCGGGGAGAGGACAATCTTCTTGCGTTTGCCGCGGAAGTGATGATAGGCCATATTGACCGCCTCGGCCACCGAGGTGGCCCCATCGTAGTGCGAGGCATTGGAGACATCCATGCCGGTGAGGTTGGCGATCATGCTCTGGTACTCGAAGATGGCCTGCAGAGTGCCCTGGGAAATCTCCGGCTGGTAAGGGGTGTAGGCGGTGTAGAACTCGCCCCGCCGCAGGATGGAATCCACCACCGCGGGTGAATAATGATTGTAGGCACCCGCCCCCAGGAACGAGATCAGATCGGCCGTGGTTTCGTTGGCCTCGGCAAAACCCTGAATCTCGGCGCGGGCTTCCATCTCGGACATGCCCTCAGGCAGTCCTAAATCGGGAAAAAGATGGTCACCGGGGAGGGATTTGAACAAATCCTCCATGCGTTCCACGCCGATGGCGCGCAGCATGGACTCCCGATCGGCGTCGGTATGCGGCAGGAACATCGTTCCCTCCTGTTGTTTAGTGATCGCGTTCGAGCGCCTGGTAGGCGTCGGCGTCCAGCAAATCATCCAGTTCGGAAGGATTGCTGAGTTTCACCTTGACCATCCAGGCCTCGCCGTAGGGGTCGGAGTTGACCGTCTCCGGGGCATCCGCCAACGCCTCGTTGACCGCCACGATCTCGCCGCTGACCGGCATGTACACATCTGCCGCGGCCTTGACCGATTCCACCGTGGCGCAAACATCACCCTGCGAGACGGTATCGCCCTCGCCGACCAGATACTCGACGAAGACGACATCCGACAGCTGATCCTGGGCGTAATCGGTGATCCCGACCACACCGATATCGCCCTCCACACGAATCCATTCGTCGTTTTTGGTGTATTTCAAATCTTTGGGGAACTCCATGGTGACATCTCCTTTTGTCGTCAGAAATTCCAAAAATAAAAGCGCACGCGTCAAACCCCGGCGTGCGCTCTGTCGTCAACCTGAGAGATTCACCTCTCCTGCGAGAGGCTTGCCCCGTCGGTGTCGCGCCGGCCGGGCGCGACTTTCCAGAGCATCCCGTTTCCTGGGTCCTTTTACCTGAGAGTTTCACCCTGCTCTTCCTCGGGTTTGCCCCTTCGGTGCCCGCGCGGACGGGTCTCTCCCCAGGAACGGTTTATCCAGTTATCGTATCTTTCTCCCCTGATTATATCATAAAGCCGCCCCAGCTTAGAGG
>RFKO01000023.1 GCA_003694235.1 Anaerolineae bacterium | reverse complement strand
GCTGCAAGTCAGTGCCGTTGGGTTGGGGGCGTTGATTGCCACGCTGGCGACCACCGTGACGATGGACGTGACCGGCATCCTGTTGGCCGGCGTGGTGGCCGCTTTGGGGTTGTTCATTATCCCTGCCCGCCGCAAGCAGGCCAAGCGGGAGCTGCACACCAAAATCGGTCAGCTGCGCGACCGGCTGGTCGGCTCATTGCGCCGCCATTTTGAACAGGAGATCGAGCACAGCCTGCAACGTATCAACGAGGCCATCGCTCCCTATACTCGCTTTGTGCGCGCCGAACGGGACAAGAACACCTCCGCACAGCAGGCTTTGCAGGAGATCGACCGCGGCCTCGCCCGTCTGGAAGCGCAGATTCGCGAGATTTAGCCGGAGGACACAATGTACTTTTCGCGCCAACAACTGGAGAACCTGGAAGATCAGCGGCTTGCACCTTATGGCATGCGCTCGAAGAACAGCCGCGGTCGGGCATATCCGGAAAAAGAGCCGCTCTATCGCACCGCCTTCCAGCGCGATCGCGACCGTATTTTGCACACCACTGCGTTCCGCCGTTTGGAATACAAAACGCAGGTGTTCATCAATTCGGAAGGGGATTACTATCGCACCCGCCTGACGCACACCCTCGAGGTCACCCAGATCGGTCGCTCGATTGCCCGTGCTTTGGGCGCCAACGAAGATTTGGTGGAGGCCATCTGCCTGGCACACGACCTCGGGCATTCTCCTTTCGGTCATTCCGGCGAGGAAGTGCTCAACCGTTTGATGAGCGACCACGGCGGCTTCGACCACAATCGCCAGTCGCTGCGCATCGTCACCGAACTGGAGAACCGCTATCCCGATTTCCCCGGCCTCAACCTGACCTGGGAGACGCGCGAGGGGATGGTCAAGCACGAGACGGAGTACGATATCTCCGATGCGGCCGATTACAACCCCGAACTGCGCGGCCATCTGGAGGCTCAGATTGCCAACATCGCCGACGAGCTGGCCTACACTGCGCACGACCTGGACGACGGTCTGCGCTCCGGGATGATCACCCCTGCCATGCTGGAAGGCATTACCCTGTGGGAGATTTTGATGGAGAGTGTGGGCGGACGCGGCCGCGAGCTGGATGACCTCACCCGTCACCGCGTCATCCGCAAGTTGATCGGCATTGAGGTGACCGATATGGTCAACACCACCGATCAGAACCTGCGCGCCAGTGGGGCGCAGTCGGTGGAAGACATTCAAAAATTGGATTACAATGTGGCCTCTTTCAGCGAGGATATGCGCCGTCGCAATCGCGAGCTGAAAGATTTTCTTTACGCCAATCTATACCGCCACCCGCGGGTGTTGCGAATGCAGGCCAAGGCGGAGCGGGTGATCACGGAATTGTTCCAGGCCTACGTGCGCGAACCCGCTATCCTGCCGCATCACATTCAGAAACAGATTGATCGCTTTGGCCTGGAACGCACGATTTGCGATTACATCGCCGGGATGACGGATCGCTTTGCCATCGAGGAGCACAGTCGTTTGTTCGACCCGCGGGTGAGACCGTGAGAGAGGTTTTGACTGGAAAGTTATGGAAAAACAGTATTTGACCCCTGAGGGTGCGGAGGAACTGCGCCAGGAACTTGCCCGTCTCAAAGGGCCGGTGCGCGCCGAGTTGGCGCGACGCCTGAAAGCCGCGATCGAGATGGGCGACCTTTCCGAGAACGCCGAATACATTGCCACCAAGGAAGAGCAGGGCTTTGTTGAAGGGCGAATACAGGAGCTGGAACACATCCTGCGGAATGCTGTTATCATCGAGAACAACGGCAAACGGGATGTGGTTGATCTGGGGGCAACGGTCACCATTCAGGAGGTCGGGTATCCTGAGCAGGAAGTTTACGCCATTGTTGGCCGTCAAGAGGCCGATCCGACGCGCGGCCGGATTTCCAACGAGTCGCCGATCGGTCAGGCGCTGATGGGGCGCAAGATCGGTGATGTGGTCACGGTAGAAACGCCGGCCGGGGAGCTCCAGCTCAAAATTCTGAAAATCGAGTGAGCGCCGCGGCCGCGCCGACCTTTTCTCTTTTTGTGTGAGCATTTGATCTACATTCTCAAAGCGATGGCCCAGATAGGGCTTGAGCCGGTGGCACAGCTGGCGCTCTATCGCCTGGGGGTGCGCCTGGGGTGGTATCGCTGGCGTGAGCGCGCCATAGGCCGCGGCGAAGCCGCTGTGTCATCAGAACCACATACCGACTGGGTGGCTCTGCCTGATCCGGAGGCTTTGCGATCCGTGGCCGGGCCGGACGGCGTGGCGGAAGCGATTTCTCTGGCGGATGAGATTGTGGCCGGGCGCTATCGCCCGTTTGGCGGCGAATCGTCTGCGTTGCGCCTGGATTTCCCCTTCCCTCACGCTCACTGGACGGCCTACGAGCGCGGCGCGGTTCAGATACCGTTCTCCGCGGCTGGCTGCCCTTATCCGGATATCAAGTTCATCTGGGAGCCGGCCCGCTTTGGCTGGGCGTTTACATTGGGGCGGGCTTACCGCCTGAGCGCCGACGAACGCTACCCGCGGACGTTCTGGCGCTATTTCGAGGCGTTTTGCGCCGCACAGCCCCCGTTTTTCGGCCCGCAATGGATGAACGGCCAGGAAGTGGCGTTGCGATTGCTGGCG
>RFKO01000205.1 GCA_003694235.1 Anaerolineae bacterium | reverse complement strand
GCCAGCGTGCGGGCGTCCGTCTCGACCGCGAAGCGTTCCTTGTAGGGGTTCATGCGCTCGGTGCGGCCTTTGTAGATCACGCCCCGGCTGTCGCACATCAGGATGTTCTCGCGCTTCACGCCCAGTTTGATAGCCAGATTGGCGCAGGCGATGGCCGCCGCGCCGGCGCCGGAGATGGCGATCTTGATCTCCTCGATGCGCTTGCCGACCAGTTCCAGGCCATTGAGCAGCCCGGCGCTCGAAATGATCGCTGTGCCGTGCTGGTCATCGTGGAAGACCGGGATGTCCAGCATCTCTTTGAGTTTTTCTTCGATGTAGAAGCACTCCGGCGCTTTGATGTCTTCCAGGTTGATGCCGCCAAAGGTCGGGGCGATGGCGCGCACCACGGCGATGATTTCATCCGGGTCGTGCGAATCGACTTCGATATCGAACACGTCAATATCGGCAAAACGCTTGAAGAGCACACCTTTGCCTTCCATCACCGGCTTGGAAGCCAGCGCGCCGCGGTCGCCCAGCCCCAGGATGGCCGTACCATTGGAGACCACGGCCACCAGGTTACCTTTGGCGGTATATTCGTAGGCCAACTCTGGCTCTTTGTCAATCTCCAACACCGGCACCGCCACGCCGGGTGTATAGGCCAGTCCCAAATCCCGCTGGGTGATCAGCGGCTTGGTGGGCAGGATGGAAATCTTACCGGGTTTACCCTTCAGGCGATGATATTCCAGGGCTTCTTCACGGGTGATCTTGCTCATAACGCTCTCCTTCCGGACGGTTTAAATACGATACATTCACTTTAACCCCGATTCTGACAAAAGTTTCCTGTACCGCCAGTTTCTTTTGTCACAATTTCAGCGGTCACATGACCTCTCATGCGATTCATGCTAAACTGGGGAAAACATCTGCACGTATGGAGGCAAACAGCAGCCCTCTCATCCCCAAAACGCCCCTGGGGGTGGACGTACTTCCGACCGGCTCGCTGGCGCTGGATGTCGCCCTGGGGATCGGCGGCGTCCCGCGCGGGCGCGCCGTGGAAATCTTCGGCCCGCCGGGATGCGGCAAAACCACGCTGGCGCTTTGCATCCTGCGGCAGGCCCAGCGTGACGGCTACGCCCTCTTCGTGGACGCCGAGCACGGTCTCTCCCCCCGGTATGCGCGCGCCTGCGGGTTGGACGAGCACACCTTGCTGCTGGTCTGGCCGCCTGATGGCGAAGCCGCTTTCGAGATCCTGGCACTGATGTTACGCAGTAAGACCATCAGCGCGGCGGTGGTGGATACGGTGGCCGCGCTCGCCCCGCGGGCCGAGCAATTCCTCCCGGCCGGCGAAACCCGCCCCGAACTGTACGAGCAAATGCTATCCATCGGCCTGCGTCGCATTTCCCGCACGCTGCCACAAAGCGGCGCAGCGCTCATCCTGCTCAATCAGACCCGCTCCCGCCTCCGCCGCCCGCAAAGCGGCGCAGTCACCACCCCCGGCGGGATGACGCTGAAGCTCCATGCCGACATCCGCATCGCTCTGCAGCCGCTTGGGACGGTGAGCACCGCGCCCGACCGCCGCGGGCTGCGCTGCCAGGCAACGGTGGTGAAGAACAGATTCGCCCCTGCTTTGCGTGCAGCAACGCTCAATTTCGTGTATAATGAAGGCATCGCCAGAGCAGAGGATATACTGGACGCTGCTCTGCAAATCGGGATCGTTGACAAACCAGGCACGATTTACATGCTGGGGAACCAGACTCTCGGAAAAGGACGCGAGGCAACCATCGAGACCCTGCGGCAGAATCCAGACGTATTGGAGCATATTGAAACGCTCATCCGCAGAAGTCTCCCGCCTCGACTGGTTTCCCTGGAAGGTTGAGCCGACTTTCGGTCGGCTGCCGGTGTGGCATATGTGGCAGCGCCGCACCGGGCCACGGTTTAATCTTGATCATAACTCAGTCACGCGAACGAATATCGGGTTATCGCCCTGTTGGTTTTGAGATTTGTCAACCCAGGAGAACAACGGACGCAGGTAGAACTTCATCCACCGACCTGTCACGGTGTAATTGGCTGATTAGATTTTCTGGCATGTTGACTGCGTTGTATAAATCCCATAAACCAAGGGCAGCCTGAACGCCGTTTTCGGCGAGCTTCTGGCACCACTTTACCAGCGCAAAGAAGATTCCGGACTGAGTGTGAACACGCACAGCCGTGGCGCGTTATGTTGCCACGGCTGTTTGATCTATGGCTCGCAAGATCACCGCGCTGCAGGTACAGAAGAACCACCCCGACCGGGTCAATGTGTACCTGGACGGAGAGTTCGCCTTTGGACTGTACCGCGTGGTAGCCGCCTGGCTCACGGTCGGACAGGAACTGAGCGAAGCGAAAATTCAACAACTGCTGGCCGCGGAAGCCGAAGAAAAAGCCTACCAGCGGGCGTTGAACTTCCTCAGTTATCGTGTCCGCTCAGAAGCTGAAGTGCGGCAAAACCTGAGGAAACACGACACGCCCGATGCGGTGATCGAAGCCGTCATCGAGCGGTTGCGCCGCCATCACCTGCTGGATGACGTGGCCTTCGCCCGTGCGTGGGTGGAAAACCGCAACACCTTCCGCCCGCGCGGCCGGCGGGCGTTGCGCCACGAACTGCGCCAGAAAGGCGTGGCGGACAGCGTGATCGCCGAGGCGCTGGAAAGTCTGGACGAAAACGAACTGGCGCTGCAGGCCGCCCGCAAAAAAGCGCGCAGCCTGCGTGGCCTGGACTACCAGACTTTCCGCCAGAAAATGCTGGGGTTTCTCTCCCGCCGCGGATTTCCTTACGAGGTATGCGCCGCGGCCATCGAACAGGTCTGGTCAGAGCAAAACTCCACCGGCGGCAGCAACCGCTGAGGCCATTCGAACTTTGAAATCGAAACCTGACACTGAACGAGGCTCAAAATGAACTCACCCATGATTGTGCTCATCGCCATCCTGGCCGCCCTGGTCGGCGCGGCCGTTGGCTACCTGCTAAAGAACTTCCAGATACAGCGAGCGCGCCAGCAACTGGAAGCCGAAAGCCAAAACATTCTGAACAAAGCCGAGGAAAAGGCGCGTCAGATCGAAAAAGAGGCGCGCCAAGAGGCGCATCAACTGCGCAAAGCGGCGGAGGCGGAAATCGAGCGCCGGCGGGCCGAAATCACCCGCTCCGAAGACCGGCTGCAACGCCGCTTCGATCAACTCGAGGCCCGCGCCGAAAGGCTGGAACGGCGCGAACACGCATTAAACAAACGCCAGAGCGCGCTCGACCGCCAAGCCAATCAGATCGCCCAGATGGAGGCCGAAGCCCGCGAACGGCTGGAACAAATCGCGCGCATGAGCGCCGAAGAAGCGCGCCAGACATTGCTCCAGCAGGTGGAGCGTGAGGCGCGCGAGGATATGGCGCGCATTATCCGCCAGATCGAAGCCGAGGCCCAGGAAGAAGGCGAACGGCGCGCCCGCAAGCTGGTGGCCGACGCCATCCAGCGTGTGGCCTCCGAACATGTGGTCGAAGTCACCTCCTCTACGGTGGACCTGCCCTCCGATGACATGAAAGGGCGCATCATCGGGCGCAACGGACGCAATATCCACTCCTTTGAGCGCGCCGCCGGCGTGGACGTGATCGTGGACGATACGCCCGAGGCCATTACCATCTCATCCTTCGACCCCGTGCGCCGCGAGATCGCCCGCCGGGCGATGGAGAAACTGGTGCTCGATGGCCGCATTCACCCGGCGCACATCGAGAAGATCGTCGAGAAGGAACGCAAAGAGGTAGAAAAGGCCATCATCGAGGCCGGCGAGGAAGCCGCCTTCGAGGCAGGGGTCTCTGGCCTGCACCGCGAGATCATCAAGATGCTGGGGCGGCTGAAGTTCCGCACCTCTTACGGACAGAATCAACTCGCCCACGCGGTGGAAACGGCCAAACTGGCCGCCGCGCTGGCTGCCGAGTTGGGCGCTAACGTGGAGATCGCCAAGGCTGGCGCGCTGTTGCACGACCTGGGCAAGGCCATGGATCACAACGTGGAAGGCACGCACGCGCAGATCGGCGCGGAGTTCGCCGCCCGCTACGGCGTGCACCCGGCAGTGGTCAACTGCATCGCCTCACACCACCACGAAGT
>RFKO01000204.1 GCA_003694235.1 Anaerolineae bacterium | reverse complement strand
AGATTCGAGCCGGCGATGAAAGCGGTCAGCAGCCAGCCGGTCATCGGGCGGCGCGCCGTTTGCCGCGCCAGGCTCCACAGGGCGATGGCGGTCAGCGCGGCCAGCGGCGGGCCGAGCATGATCAGGTAGTAGCGGTGGAACAGACCGGTGGTGAAACTGAAGTAGGCCATCTCCGGCAGCAGCCAGGCCGTCCACAGCAGCAAACCCATCTGGCGACCTTCCAGCGGCCATTCCCAACCGACGGTCACCAGGGCGAGCGGCAGGCCCAGCAAAACAAATACCAGCAGCCAGGAGGCTTCGGTCACCAACGGCTCCTGGAACAGGCGCAGCACGCCCGCCTGGCCGGTTTCATTGGAGCGCCCAGGGCCGCCGCCAGGGGCAGACCCTCCAGGCAGAGGAGGCTGCTGCCCCGGTGCGCTGGAGAGGCTTCTCGCCACTGCGGGGGGCGCGCAGGCCAGCCTGCTCTGGGGAACCTGAACGCACACGCCGTTCACCGGCTGGCCATCGCGTCGCGTCCATGCGCAGGCCTCGCCGGCGTGAGCATTCTCACATGCGGCCAGCGCTTCGGCCGGAGGGGATGGAGCGCCGGGCTTGCCAGGAGGAACGTTCAAGCGCGGCGGATTGCCCGCATTCCCCGGGGAAGAGGGAATAGTGCCCTGAGAGGGTGGATTAGCCGGCGGGCCGGCCAGCCCCGGGCCGGGGCGATTCCCGTCCGGGCCGCGCTGCAACAACCCCAGACGTCGCAACCCGTTATGGCCGATGATCAGCTCGGTCACCGTGTTGTTTTCGCTGGAGCCAATGTAGGGGCGTTCCTCTGGCGGGGTGAGATCCACCACTGCAACCCAGGCGAAAGAGACCACGAACAACACCACGGTTGCAGCCGTCAGTTGAACGATACGCTGCCACCACGGACGGCGTGAGCCGAAGAAGTACACCGCGTAGAACGCCGGCAACGGCATGAACGCCTGCAGCATTTTGATGTTGAAACCAACGCCTACCAGCAAGGCGCCCAGCAGGAGATGGCGGGTTTTGCCGCTTTCCGCTGCTTTGATGAACGCCCAGGCCGCCAGCAAGAGTACGAAGACCAGCAAGCCATCGATGGTGTTGTTGCGTTCGGTGGCGACCGTCACCGGCATCACCGCCAGGGCGAGCGCGGCCACCAGGCCGGCGGGCGCGCCAAAGTGTTTCTTCACCAGATGGAAGAGCACGCCGATGGACAGCACGCCCGCCAGCGCCTGCGGCAGCGCCAGGGCGAAGCCGTTGACGCCCAGGAAGTAGGCGAAGATGGCCTGCACCCAAAAACCCAGCGGCGGCTTGTCCACCGTCACTGAGCCACCCGGCTCGAAAGCCGCGTAGAAGAAGTTGTGCCACGAAGTCAACATGGATTTGACCGTGGCGGCATAGTATGTGTTTCCGATGCTGTACGCGCCCAGTTTGTACAGGCGCAAAAACGCGCCCAGAGCGAGGATCAGCGTTAGAGTAATGGCCGTCAGAAGGCGTTTTTTCTTTTCGTGGGCAAGTGTCATGGCAATGCCTCCAGGGGATTTTTTCCGCCCTTATTCTGCCCTGGAGTTGTTTGGAAAGTTTTTAGAAGTTGTGAGCGCCTGGTGTGAAATCAATGCACCTGCAGCACCCGCGCCAGGGCCAGAAACGCCCACAGGCAGGATGCGGCCAGCGCGATCAGGCTGCATCCGTAGGCAATGAACAGGGGGGAGAGGCGCGCTTGCCGGGAGGGAGGGGTAGGAAGGTCTGGTAAAGGGATGGCGCGGGTGATCTGGCGGGCGGGCGGCAGGGAGGCTATCGCCCGTAGCAGGGTGTTCAGGCCCTCCAGCCAGCGCTCGACTTCCTGATGCGTCAGGGCGGCGAGGGGGAGACGCTGAACGAGAAAATGCAGCCCGTCCGGGCGGAGCAGCAGGCGGCGGGTTTCATAAGCGCTGTGAACACGCATCAGTTCGAGCACGGCCTCACGCGCCGACTGGGATGCGAGCACTGCTTTCAGCCATTCGTCGTCGTCGGCGAAGATGCCCAGGTGGCGGTAACGTGTGCCGGGCATGGTGATTTCTTGATAGTGAGGCAATATGCCGCCGGAACGCTCAAGATCGCTTTTGAACAGAATGGCAGCGTGTGTGTTCAACCGCGCCTGGACATGCACTTCCAGCGGCTCCCCGCGTTGCAAAGTGAGGGTGACGGTTCGTCCCCGCACCTTTCCCTGAAAGCGGTGGGCGGAACGACTGAGCGCCTCGCCCTTGATTTCCCAGGCGGCCAGGATATCTCCCAGGCGGATTACACGACGGCGGAACTGTTGCCTCAGGATGAGCGCTCCGTTGCCGACCAAACCCAGCACCAGAAGGAAGAGCGCCATGCCCCAGACCGTCAGCCGCGGTTGCCAGCCGCGTTGCATGATCCAGGCGATGACCTGAGGCAGGGAGAACACGCCGAAAATCAGCAAGAGTGCCAGAAAGAAAAAGAGTGCATAACGGGCACAGCCGCGCCCGTAGTCGCGGAGCAGGTTGTCCATGCGTGACATTATACACATTGTTGACGATTCTTTCGTCCCTATGGTATCATCCCCGCCGAATTAAGTAAGCAAGAAGCTGATTTGTTCAAAGAGGAGAAGGTAAGAGATAAGCGCAGACTATCGTGCCAATGAACGCATACGCGCTCGCGAAGTGCGCCTGATCGATGCGGAAGGCCAGAATCGCGGGGTCGTCTCGTTGCAAGAGGCCTTACGCATTGCCAGGGAGGCCAATCTCGATCTGGTCGAGGTTGCGCCCAACGCCAACCCTCCGGTTTGCCGCGTGATGGATTTGGGAAAATTCATCTACCAGCGGAAGAAGAAGGAGCGCGAGGCGCGTAAAGCGCAGGCGAAAGTCGAAGTCAAGGAAATCCGCCTGCGCCCAAAGACCAGCGATCATCACTTGCAGTTCAAGGTGCGCGATGCGCGTCGCTGGTTGGAGAAAGGCAATAAAGTCAAGGTCCGCATTCAGTTCCGCGGTCGGGAGATTCATTATCCCGAAATCGCCATGGAACTGTTGAAGCAAGTTGCGGATTTACTGGCCGATGTCAGTGTGGTAGAATATGCGCCCTCGCGCGAGGGCCGTTCCATGCTGATGATTCTGGCCCCCGACAAGGGCGAGAAGGCCAAAGCGTAGGCGCATTTTCCTGCTCGTTGGGAAAATGCCGCGGGCAGAGAAATCTCCGCGGGCTTTTCGGTTTTTAAGCCGGGGCCGCGGTGTTTTTGTGAGAGGAGTGTTTCGTGGCCAAGAAAGCAAAAACGAAAAAATATAAGTTGAAGACTCATAAGGCGACGTCCAAGCGCTTTCGGCTCACCGGCTCCGGGAAACTGGTGCGCACCAAAGGCGGCAAAAGCCACCTGCGTCGGCGCACTCCCAAGCGCACTAAAGCGCAGTTCACCCGTATGCAGTCGGTTGAGAGCAAGAGTCTTGCCAAACGCGTGTTGCGGCTGGCGCCGTACCTGAGCAAGTACAAAGCCAACCCGAACGCGCGCACCGGTCAAACGAAGAAATAACTTTAGGACGCGGCTGCTGAGTGCAGACAACAGGCGGATGGGTGTCCGCTGGCGCTCAGGGGTACGCAGGAGAGATTGCAATGGCTCGTGTAAAAACTGGTTTTAGTCGCCGGCGACGGCACAAAAAAGTTCTCAAACTGACCAAAGGGCAGGTCGGTGTGCGCCACCGGCTTTACCGCCGTGCAAACGAAGCGCGGCTGAAAAGCCTGTGGTACGCCTACCGCGACCGCCGCAACCGCAAGCGTGATCTGCGCCGCCTGTGGATTGCCCGCATCAACGCGGCGTCACGGCGCAACGGCCTTTCCTACAGCAAATTGATCTATGGTATGAAGAAAGCCAACATCCAGATCAATCGCAAGATGCTGGCCGACCTGGCGGTGCGCGATCCGCAGGCGTTTGCCGCGGTGGTCGAACAGGCCAAAAAGGCCATGTAGAGAACGAGAGATCACATGAAAAGAGCAGGCAAAAACCTGCTCTTTTTTGTTACTCCTGCGACATGTGCGCGTT
>RFKO01000022.1 GCA_003694235.1 Anaerolineae bacterium | reverse complement strand
TCAAAGACCAGCATGGCCGCAAAGTGTAACATGGCGAGCGCCAGGGAGATGATCGCCACCGGCTGCCATGGCAGGGCGGCGTGCAGCACAAATCCCCATACCGGCGTCAGTCCGGCCAGGGCCAGCGAGGGTAACAGACTGCGATAGAGTGAATCGGCCAGCCGCCAGGGAGGCAACGCGGCCGCCACCGCCAGGGCGAGCAAGCCCAGCATCACCAGCACAGAGCCGCTATTCAGCGCGCCGCTTTGCAGCAGCACAACGCTGAACACCGCCCCCAGCGTGAGGGCGGTATATGCCCCCCACAAGGGCGCATCCCGGCGCAGGCGCATCTCCGGCGAAAGCGCCTGCGGAGCAGCGCCCTCACCCAGACGGGCGTAAAGCCAGTGCGCGGCCAGTTGCACCATCCACAGCCAGAGCAGGCCGTAAACCAGCCGGTCGAACGGCAGCGTGTTCCCCAGATAGCGGGCCATCCCCGCCCCAAGCAGATACCCGAGCAGAGCGTCGGCCAGCAACAGCGGCCGCGCCTGACGCCACAAATCTCCGATCATGCCGCCCCCTTCATTCTCCATCCGACGCTTCTCCTTCTTGAAAAACATACGACTGCGCCGAGCCGGTATGCGTCAGCGGGGCATGCGGGGCCACCTGTCGGTACAGAGCGAATACCTGCTCGGCGATGTTCTTCCAGGCATAGCCGCGGGCAAATTCCACCGCGCGGGCCGCCATACGTTGCCTCAAACGGCGGTCGTTGAGCAAGCGCGTCAGCCGGTCGGCGAGCGCTTCCACATCGCCCACCGGGATGTGGAAACCGGTCTCCCCATCCTGCACCAGGAACGCCAGTCCCCCGACCTGCGAAGCGACCACCGGTGTACCGCAGGCCATCGCCTCCAGCGCCACCATGCCGAAAGATTCGTAATAAGAGGGCATCACAACCGCATCAGCGGCGGAATAATAGTAGGGAAGGGTGTCCTGCCCGCGGCGACCGAGGAAGGTCACCAGATCCTCGAGGCCGTTTTGCAGACGCAGGTCATGCAAGCGCGCCATCTCGGCGCTCATCTCCTCCCGGCTGACATGCGGATCGCCGCCGATGATGGAAATACACAGGTGGCGACCATCCAGCCCTCCCCTGGCGCGCATGCGACCGATTGCTTCGATCAGCAAGCCCACACCTTTGAGCGGCTCGATGCGGCCAACGTAGAGCAACATGGTGTCCGAGGCCGGGATGCCGATGAACTCTTTGGCTTCATCCGGCGGAATGGGATAGAAATGACCGGTATCCACGCCGGGAGGGATGACCACAATTTTGGCCGGATCAACGCCGTAAAGCCATTGCAACTGCGCCAGTTCGGCGGTGGTGGCCGCCACGATGCGGTCGGCCAGCGCGATCACCTCCCGTTCCCCCTGAATGCGATACGCGCCCTCTGCCTCTTCAGCCGATTGTGCAACGCGGCGCTTCATCTCCCCCAGCGTGTGGAACATCTGGATCACCGGCACATCCCAGGCGGCTTTCAGGTCGCGTGCCGCAATCCCCGACATCCAGTAATGGCTGTGAATCAGGTCATAGCGAAAATTTTTCCGCGCCGCGAACTCCAGAATATGCTCGACGAAAGTCGGCAGGTGGCGTGCCAGCACCTGCTTGGGGAGCGGCACCTGTGGCCCGGCGGGGACATGCACCACGCGGTTGCCATACCCCAGATCGTGGGAGACGTGGGGGGCGTGTTCATCCTGCGAGCGGGTGTACACGTCCACGCGCACACCCATCTTACCCAGGGCGCGCGTCAGTTCGCGTACGTACACATTCATGCCGCCGGTGTCCTTGCCCCCCAGCACAGCCAGCGGGCAGGTATGATAGGAAATCATGGCAATCCGCATGGAATCGACCTCAAAAAAGGTTGCTCAAACGACGCCAGGGCTGGTATAATTTCGGCCACGCCACCGTAGCTCAATGGCAGAGCAATCGCTTCGTAAGCGATCGGTTGTGGGTTCGATTCCCACCGGTGGCTTTTTTGATTCACACAGGCCGGTCTGGCAATTGTACCCTCTCCTGCCCCACTTTCAAGATTCCAGTATAATTCAGGTATGCCCACAACCTACCGCCCTATTGTCATCGGGATCGCGGGTGGCAGCGGCTCAGGCAAAACCACCGTGGCGCGCTCTATCCTGGAGCGTGTGGGAGAAAAGCACATCGCCTACCTGCCGCACGACGCCTACTACAAAGATCTCAGCCACCTCCCAGAAAACCAGCGCGCTCAGATCAACTTCGACCATCCCGACTCGCTCGACACGCCGCTCTTGATCCAGCACATCAAACAGCTGCAACGCGGCCAGCCGGTGGAGGTGCCGGTGTACGATTTCACCACTCACTCTCGCACCGCGCAGTCCACACGCGTCGAGCCGCAAAAAGTCATCCTCGTGGAGGGCATCTTGATCTTCGCCGAGGCCGCATTGCGCCAGTTGTTCGACGTCAAAATCTTCGTGGACACCGACGCCGACCTGCGCTTCATCCGCCGTCTGCAACGCGACATCCACGAACGCGGGCGCACGCTGGACAATGTGATCCATCAATACCTCTCCACCGTGCGGCCGATGCACCTGGAGTTCGTTGAACCCTCCAAACGCTACGCCGACGTGATCATCCCGGAAGGCGGTTTCAACACGGTGGCGATGGATATGGTGGTCACCCGTATCGAACGCCTGCTGAGCAGAGACGCCTGATTCGCTGTGAACCGCTCCCCGCGCACCCTGGCCATCTTGCGCCTCACCGCTTTACTGATCGTCATCACGCTGACGTGGTTGATCTACCAGCTGCGCGACCGGGCGGCGCACCTGGCCGTGTACGGCTACCCCGGCATCTTTCTGATCGCGCTGTTGAGCAACGCCACCATCATTCTGCCGGCTCCTGGCGTGACGCTGGTCTTCGCTATGGGCGGGGTGTTCAACCCTTTCCTGGTCGGACTGGCGGCGGGCGCGGGAGGCGCTTTGGGCGAACTTTCCGGCTACCTGGCCGGCTTCAGCGGTCAGGCCGTCGTCCCCGAAGGACACACCTACCAAAGACTATCCGCCTGGGTTCAGCGTTACGGGATGCTGGCCGTCTTCCTCCTGGCCGCCCTGCCCAACCCGGTGTTCGACCTGGCCGGTCTGGCAGCCGGCATCCTGCGCATGCCGCTACCCCGCTTCCTGCTGGCTGTATGGGGAGGCGTGACGCTGAAAATGATCGTCTTCGCCTGGGCAGGCGCGCACTCGATTGACTGGATTCTCGGACATTGAAGCGGCGCATCCTCCACAAACCTCTGCGCCGCGGCGACACGCAACGACGACCGGAGCACCTTATGACTTCCTTCGAACGTTACGATGACTACATCCAAACCCGCCTGAACGACAGCCTGGACGAACTCTCCCGCCTGTGCGCGCAACCCAGTATCTCGGCACAAAAAGAAGGATTGCAGCAAACCGCACAACTGGTGGCCGAAATGCTCGCGCAACGCGGTTTCGCCACCCAAATCTTCCCCACCGCCGGCGCGCCGGTTGTGTTCGCCGAACGCAGCGGGCGAAACCGGCAGAAAACGCTGCTGTTCTACAACCATTACGATGTCCAGCCGCCGGAGCCGCTGGAATTGTGGGATAGTCCGCCGTTCGAGCCGACTCTGCGAGACGGCAGGCTCTACGCCCGGGGGGTGAGCGACGATAAAGGACACATCGTCAGCCGCCTGTTCGCCCTCGATGCCCTGCTCGCCGTGGACGGCGAACTGCCCTGCAATGTCAAATTCATCATCGAAGGCGAAGAGGAAATAGGCAGCGTCAACCTGCCTGCCTTCGTGCGGGAACACAAAGACTTGCTGGCCGCCGATGCCTGTATCTGGGAATTCGGTGGCGTAAACCATCAAGAAATCCCGATGCAATACGCCGGCCTGCGCGGCATCTGCTACGTCGAGCTGAGCGTGCAAACCGCGGCCGTTGACGCCCACTCCGGGCTGGGGGGCTCGATTTTCCCCAACGCCGCCTGGCGGCTGACCTGGGCGCTCAGCACGCTGAAAGACAGCGATGAACGCATCCGCATCCCCGGCTTCTACGACAATGTCGTCCCGCCCTCCGAGCGCGATCTGGCCTACCTGGAGCAATTGCCCGATCCGGCGGAAGAATACCGCCAGCACTATGGGGTGGAACGCTTCGTCAGGGGGTTGCGCGGCGGACTGGAGCTCAAAAAGGCCGAGATCTTCGAGCCAACCTGCACCATCTGCGGCCTGACCGCCGGCTATCAGGGGCCGGGATCCAAGACCGTGCTGCCGGCGCGCGCCTCCGCCAAGGTGGATTTTCGCCTGGTGCCGAACCAGACTCCCGAGGAAGTGCTGGAGAAACTGCGCACCCACCTGGATGCCGAGGGTTTCTCCGACGTGCAAATCACCTTCCTGGGGGGCGGTCCGCCAGCCCGCACCGATCCGCAAGATCCCTTCATCCAGCTGGTCGTCAACAGCGCGCGCCAGGTCTATGGCACGCCGATGCAAATCGTCCCCATGAGTGGCGGCTCCGGCCCAAACTACCCCTTCGTTCATGATCTCGGGCTGCCGGTGGCGACCGCCGGCTTGGGATATCCCGGCACGCAGGCGCACGCGCCCAATGAAAACATGCGCGTGGATTTGTACGAAAAACACGCCCGACACATGGTACGCGTGTTGAAAACGTTTGCCACATGAAGCGAAAACGCACCCTGCGCCAGGACCTGGGGCTGAAACTGATGGCCCTGTACATCCTCTTCGTCGGGCCGGTGGTGGTGGGCATCCTCTACATCGCCAACACCACCCAGGCATCGCTGGAGAGCAATGTGCGCGCCGCAGACCTGGCCCTGGCGCGCTCCATCGCGCAGGAGACCGATTTCACACTGCGCAACGCCTTGCGCGCCGTACGGCAACTGGGCAGCTATCCCGAGGTGCTGGAGGCCAATATCCCAGAGATGGAAAACATCTTCGCCGACTTCGCCAGCGCCCGCCCGGATGTCAACCTGGTCTATCGGCTGGCCGCCGACGGCATCATGCTATACCACTATCCCGCCGGCGTGCAATCCACCATCGGCGTGGATTTTTCTTTCCGCGACTATTTCCAGCGCGCCCAGACCACCTCCCACGCCCTGATCTCCAAAGGCCGCATCTCTCCCACCACACAACAACCGGTCGCCACCGCGGTGCAGCCGTTGTGGAGCGACGAGGGAGAGTTCCTCGGCGTGGTGGCCACCAACATGCGCCTGGATGCCCTCAGCCAGACACTCGTCCAAATCGCCCGCGAATACCCTCCCGAAGAAGGCTTCAATGTCGTCATCATCGACGCTGCCAACCAGATCATCGCCACACCGCGGCAGGAGGATTTGCTCACCCTCTTCCCCGCGGAACTGAACGCAATATCTCAACAGGTGCTGCACGGGCGGGTAGATTCGCTGATCGCGCAAGGCCCTGATGGCATCGAGCGACTGTACAGCTTTGTCCCGGTCAACAGCGCCGGCTGGGGCGTGGTCGTCAGCCGACCGACCGCGGCGGCCTTCGCTACACCGCGCGCCTTCTATGCCAGCGCCCTGATCACACTGGGCGTATTTCTGATCGGCGGCTTGATTTTCTGGATCGGCCTGCTGCGCCTGGTTGTCCAGCCGCTCGCTCAGATCGCCACGTACAGCCGCAACATCCCTGCCCGTCAGGCCGGTCTGAGCGTCGAGCCACACGCCAGCATAGAGCCTATTTCCCGGCGCACCGATCAGGTCGGACACCTGGCGCGCTCCCTGCTGCGCATGGAGCAGGATATCGAAGCGCGACTGAACGAACTCTCCACCTTGCTGGACACCAGCGCCGCCGTGGTTTCCAGTCTGGATACCCAGACCGTGCTCAATCGAATACTCGAGCAGGTGGAACGCCTGATGGCGGTGCGGATGAGCGCCATCATTGGTTTGGACGAGCGGCGCGGCATCTTCCGCGTCCAGGCCAGCCGCGGCCTCTCGCAGAATTATGTGCAGCAAATCGCCATCTCGCCCACCGAACCCCATTCGGTCTCTCTGCGCGCCCTGCGCAGCGGCGAACCGATTCAGATCAGCGATACCGAGACCAATCCCGGCTTCAAAGCCAACCGCCCGCGGGCGCGCGCCGAAGGCTACCGCTCGGTGCTGGCCATCCCGCTGAAAACCAATTACGCCCCGCCATCCGTACTGCTCGTGTTCCGTCCCGAACCGCACGTGTTCGACGAACAGGAGATCTCGCTCTTACGCAACTTCGCCAACCACGCTGCCATGGCGATCGAAAACGCGGTGCTGTACACCCGCAGCGACGCCCGTCTCCAGGAGCAAACCCGCCGTCTGGAAGCGCTGATCCAATCGCTCGACGACGCCATCATCCTGGAAGACCTGCACAAGCGGGTGATTTACGCCAATCGGCGCGTGGCAATATTGTGCGGTCTCAGCGACGAAAAAATCATCGGCATGCCCATCGAGGAAGTCTTCCGTTGTCTGGCAGCCCAATCCCCCCAGGCAGAGCAAACCCTGAAAGATTTGCTGGAAACCATCGACACGCCCGCCGAAACCTCCCGGAGCGTAGAAATCACCATCCAGCGGCGGGGCCGCACCCGCTGGTTGCGGATGCACACCTTCACCGTGACCGACGCACACGGCATCACCATCGGGTTGGGTCAACTGCTGCACGACATCACCGCCGACCGTGAACTGGATCGCATGAAATCCAACCTGATCTCCACCGTATCGCACGAACTGCGCACCCCCCTGGCCTCCATCAAAGGCTACGCCACCACGCTGCTGGCCGAGGATGTGGAATGGGAACCGCAGGCACAACGTGAATTCCTCACCATCATTTCGCAGGAGACTGACCGGCTCTCCGAACTGGTCAGCGATTTGCTCGACCTCTCACGCATCGACGCCGGCAACCTGCGCGTCAAGCGAACATTGTGCGACTTGAAAGAGCTGATCGACCATGCCGTGGCACGCACCAACCCGCCGCCGGGAGACCGGCTGCGCCTGAATATCCCCTCCGATTTGCCGCCTCTGCCCGTCGACCAACGGCGCATAGAAGTGGTGCTGCGCAACCTGATCGAAAACGCGGTCAAATATGGCGGGGAAGATTCCCCCATCACCGTGGAGGCCGAATGCCTGGACGGCAAGGTGATCGTGCGCGTCGCCGACGAAGGGCCTGGGGTGCCGCCCGCCGAGCGGGAGCGCATCTTCGAAAGTTTTTACCGCATCGATAACCGCCTGTCCCGTCGGGCATCCGGCGCGGGGCTGGGGTTGGCCATTTGCAAGGGCTTCGTTCAGGCGCACGGCGGCGAAATCTGGCTGGAGGAGCGCGCCAAAGGCGCCTGCTTTGCCTTTTCACTCCCGCTACACCCTGACGGCGAGGACGACGAAAAAGGAGCGATCGAATGAGCAATCCTTTAGTGCTGGTTGTGGATGACGAAAAACCGCTGCGCGACTTTGTGCGCCGCAACCTGGAAGTGCGCGGTTTCTCGGTGATCACCGCCGCCAACGGCCTGGAAGCGCTGGCCGCCTTCAACACCCGCAACATCGACCTGGTCATTCTCGATATGATGATGCCGCAGATGGACGGGCTGGAGACCACCCGCCGCATCCGGCAACGTTCCACCGTGCCCATCATCATCCTGACCGCCCTGGACGAAGAGCAGGACAAAATTCGCGCCTTCGACCTGGGGGCAGACGACTACCTGACCAAACCCTTTGGCGTGGGTGAGTTGCTGGCGCGCGTCAAAGCCGTGCTGCGGCGCGCCCAATGGGCTGAGACGCCGGTGCGCGAGGGCAAGCTCATTCAGGGGGATATTGTGGTCAGCCTGGAACGCCATCAGGTTGAAGTGCGCGGAGAACGGGTCAGCCTGACGCCAACCGAATTCAACCTGCTGGTCTATTTGATGGAACACGCCGGCAAAGTGTTGCCCCATCAGGCCATCCTCAAGCGCGTCTGGGGGCCGGAGTACGGCAACGAGTCCGAATACCTGCGCGTGTACATCGGCCATTTACGCCAGAAGATCGAGCGCGACCCCGCCAACCCGGAATACATCTTCACCGAACGCGGCGTAGGCTATCGCTTCGAAGCGCCCGAAGGCTGAGCGCGTTTTTACCCTCTTTTTAGAAAATTCGCCGCATTTTTACTTTATTTTTGTAACGCAGCGATAGAATATAACTGCGCTGTTATCGCGCGCCGAACGATGTTTCCAGGAGGTGCTTTTCAAAAACAACAAACACTCTTTCCACATCTTCGCTCATTCCGGATTTACCAACCTGTAAGGAGGCTTAGAGAATGAAACGCAAACTTTCCTTGTTTCTGGTCATCTTGTTGATGCTCTCGCTGGCGCTGGCTGCCTGCAAGCCCAAAGCAGAACAGGCCGCACCGGCAGAACAGGCCGCTCCCGCCGAGCAGGCTGCGCCTGCTGAAGAGGCTGCCCCC
>RFKO01000021.1 GCA_003694235.1 Anaerolineae bacterium | reverse complement strand
GGCGAGGAGGGGGCGCCGCTCAGCACGCGGTCCAGACGCACCTGCCCGTCGCACGAAATGCCGTAGCGGTAGAAGTTCGCCGGCGACTGGAAACGAATCAGCAGGCCGAACTGGTCGCCGCCGCTGCACAGAGTGGTCTCGGCGGTGATTTCGGCGTAGAAGTTTCCGAAGATGGCGCTGCTGTCCACTGTGTAGAGATAGCCTTTGGGTTGCGCCAGCGCCAGCGTGAGGTGGTTGTCGTTGATGGCGATGGTGTTAGTGGCGGTTTCCAACAGCGCCCAGCCGCCGGTCTCGCTGAAGTCATCCTGCCAGATGAGTTCGCCGATGCCCGTCAGCCATTCCGGCGTCGGAGAGGGCGTGGAAAGTGCCAGCGGCGTGGGCGTCGCGGTGGGAGGAAACCAGACCGGCGTGGCTGTGGCGGTGGGGGATGCCGTTGGCGTGGGCGAGGGCGGGGGCGCGGTTGCCGTGGCGAGCGGGAGGCAGGCCGTCAACCCCAACAGACAGGTGAAAAGACAAAAAAGTAGCCGCTGCGATGTGTGCATGGTGTACCTGTAGCCATCATTTTTTATTCGCCGGGAAATTCGTTTGCACCCCAACACAGACGCCGGTTGAGGGCTTGTGGGGCGTGCAGTACAATTGCGAGCGGAGACATTCTAGCACATTCCCCCGATGGCGGGAATGTCGCTCAACTACAGCGCTTGCGCTGTCCGGTCGAGCGCCGTCTGCAGGGCTGGTCTCTATGCAAGTGACCGGCGAATGGTGCCTGTTGTACCGCTCGACGGACGGATTGCGTAAGTTCTATCTATCGGGCCAAGAATAAGGAGTTGAGAATGCGTAAAAAAGTCGTTTTGATCACCGGTGCTGCCGGCGAGATTGGACACGCGTTGGTGAAGGCGCTGGCGCGGCAAAGCGAGTATCCCCTGGTGACGCTGGATTTGCAGCCTTTGCCGGAGGATATTGACGGCCTGAGCACGCATATCGAGGCCGATTTGCTGGACGCCAATGTGCTCGATCGTCTGGTCAGTGAGTACGAGTTCGAGCGCATTTTTCACCTCGCGGCGCTGCTGTCCACGCGCGGCGAGTTCTCCCCGGTGATGACGCATGAAGTCAACGTCAACGGCACGATGCGTCTGCTCAGGCTGGCGGCGGAGCAATCCGAATGGCGTCGCCGGCCGGTGCAGTTCATCTTCCCCAGTTCGATTGCCGTGTACGGCCTGCCCGATCTGGAAACCAAACGGCAGTACGCGCGGGTGCGCGAGTGGGAGTGGAATTACCCCCGCACGATGTACGGCGCCAACAAGTTGTATTGTGAACTGTTGGGTGTGTATTTCAGCCAGTATTACCGGCAACTGGCCGCCGAGCAACCGGTAATGGTGGACTTCCGTTCGGTGCGCTTCCCCGGCCTGATCAGCGCTTTTACCATCCCCAGCGGCGGGACAAGCGACTACGGCCCGGAGATGCTGCACGCCGCGGCCAAAGGCGAACCCTACGCCTGCTTTGTGCGTCCGGATGTGCGCATTCCTTTCATGGCAATGCCCGACGCCGTCAAGGCACTGCTCGACCTGGCGGCCGCGCCAGCCGAGAACCTCAGTCAACGAGTGTACAACGTGACCAGCTTCAGCCTCTCGGCTGAGGAATTCAGGGCCTGGGTGTTGAAGTTCTTCCCCCAGGCGGAGATCACATTTGAACCGGATCTCAAACGCCAGGCGATTGTGGATAGCTGGGCTGCCGACATGGATGACAGCGCGGCGCGCCGCGATTGGGGCTGGCAGCCGGATTACGATGTGCAACGCGCTTTTGAGGAGTATCTGGTGCCCAATATCCTTCAGTTGTACCAGCCAGCATGAGAGAACAACCGCGCCCCGGCTTGATTGCCCTGTTTGGCTCTGGCGAGACCTCCCCCAGCGGACGCCGCATCTTTGAGCGCGTGTTGCAGCGTTGCCCCGAAGGGCTGCAACTGGCCTTGCTGGAGACGCCTTCGGGTTTTGAGCCAAACTCTGCCCAGGTGGTGGGGCGCATCGCGGATTTCATTACCGAGCGCTTGCAGAATTACCGCCCTCGTTGCCATGTGATCCCCGCCCGCAAACGCGGCACTCCTTTCAGTCCCGACGATCAGGACTTGCTGGCGCCGATGTTGCAGGCCGATGTGCTTTTCATGGGGCCGGGCAGCCCGACGTATGCGGTGCGTCAGCTGCGGGGAAGCCTCGCCTGGGCGTACCTGCGGGCGTTGCATCGCCTGGGCGTTCACCTGACGCTGGCCAGTGCTGCCAGCATTGCCATCAGTGCTTATGCCCTGCCGGTTTATGAGATTTACAAAGTGGGCGAAGACCTGCACTGGAAGCCGGGTCTGAATTTGCTGGCGGATTACGGTTTCAACCTGATCTTCGTCCCTCACTGGAACAACTCAGACGGCGGCGAAGAGCTGGATACCAGCTGCTGCTATCTGGGCGTGGCGCGTTTTGAGCGGTTGCTGGATCTGTTGCCAGACGAATGTGTTGTGGTGGGAATAGACGAACACACCGGCCTGCTGATGGACTTGCAGGCGGGCCGGTGTGAAGTGGTTGGCGCGGGTGGTGTGACGGTGGGGCGCGCCGGGAAGTGGCGCACCTTCCGGGAAGAATTTCCCTTGCAGGAACTCGGTACGCTGCTCTGGCCATCTCCTGGAGAAGGGGTGGATGCTACGGTCTGGCAGCGAGTGGAGCGGGCCAGAAAGGAAAAGCGTCGTCAGTCCCCTCGTCCCCCGGCGGAGGTGCTGGCATTGGTGGCCAGACGTGAGCAGGCGCGGCAGCGTAAAGACTGGGCGCGTGCCGACGCCCTGCGCGCCCAAATCCGTGCCCTGGGCTGGATGGTGCAGGATACGCCAGACGGCCCGCGTTTGGTGACGGTTGAGCAATGAGTGTTGACAGGAGGAAAAATGTCGAAAATGCGAGTCGGTTACATTGGTTTGGGTTTGATGGGCAAACCCATGGCGCGCAACATTCTCAAGGCGGGGTATCCGC
>RFKO01000203.1 GCA_003694235.1 Anaerolineae bacterium | reverse complement strand
TTCGGCGCTGGCGGCGCTCTCGCTGCGCCTGTTCCTCGTGCCGGCAAACCTGGCCAGCGGCGGCGTGAGCGGTCTGGCGCAGATTGTCAATCACTATACTGGCTGGCCGATCGGGATCATGGTGGCGCTGGGCAATCTACCTTTGTTTATGCTCGGCTGGCGTTACCTGGGCGGGATGCGCTTTGCCGTGCGCACGGCGCTGGCGGTGTTTTCTTTTTCCGTGCTGGTGGATGTCCCTCTGCCCTTTTTACCCGCTGACGGCCTGACCCATGACCTGGTGCTCAATTCACTATACGGCGGCGTGGTGGGAGGCATCGGCTTTGGCCTGGTGTACCGCGGCAAGGGCACCAGCGGCGGCTCGGATATTCTGGCGCGCATCCTCAACCGCTGGCGCGGCATCCCGGTCTCGCAGAGTTATTTGCTGGTGGATGTGTTGGTCATGCTGCTGGCCGGGGTGGCGTTTAGCTGGGAGAATGCCCTGTACGCGCTGGTGATGCTCTACGTCAGCGGGTTGGCGGCGGAGGCCATCAGCCAGGGATCGAACGTGGTGCGCACCGCGTTGATCGTCACCCGCCAGCCGGAAGCCGTGCGCCAGCAGATTCTGTTCAATTTGGGGCGCGGGGTGACCATGTTGGAAGGGCGCGGCGGTTATACCGGCGAGGCGCGTGCCATCCTGTATTGTGTGGTCACCCGCGCCGAGGTGGTGCAGCTCAAGGCGGTGGTGCGCGAGGCCGATGAGCGCGCTTTCATGGTGATCGGACATGCTCACGAAGCGCTGGGGGAGGGTTTTCTGCCGCTGGAAGCGGATTGAATCTGCATTGCGTGGGGGAGTTTGCCGTGGTGACGTGCAACCTTTCTGCTCGTAGTGCGTAGAAGGCAGTAGATGGACCGAAAACAGGATGCCCGTGAGGTGGCCTGGCTGCAGGCAGCCCGTGACGGCGATCGGGAGGCGTTCTCACGCCTGGTAGAGCGCTACCAGAGGCCGGTGTTCGGGTTGTGCTATCGCATGTTGAACGATGCGCAGGCGGCCGAGGATGCTGCGCAGGAAACTTTCTTGCGTGCGTATCGCCATCTTCAACGCTACGATATGCGCCGCTCGTTTGCCACCTGGTTGCTTTCCATCGCCGCACATCATTGCATCGACTTGCTGCGGCGCAAACGCCTGGCGACGGTTTCGCTTGATGATGAAGCCAACGCCTGGCGGCCGCCGGTTGAGCCCGGGCTGTCGCCCGAGGCGCAGGTAATCCGCCGACAACGCGAAGAGCAACTGCGGGCTTTGCTGGCCTCTCTGTCCCCAAAAGACCGGGCTGTCGTGGTGCTTTACTACTGGTATGACTGCTCTTGTGGCGAGATCGCCAGCACGCTATCCCTCACTGAGAGCGCGGTCAAGAGTCGTCTTTTCAGGGCGCGCCGCGAACTGGCTGAACGCTGGTTGGCTCAACAAGAGCAGGAACTCCCCCAACCGGCGACTGAAGGAGTGGGTTGTGAGTCATCTGCAATTTGAACGCTGGCTGCTGGATAGCGAGGGGTTGAGCGGCGAACAGCAGCGTGCGCTTGAAGCGCACCTGGAAGCCTGCCCGCGCTGCCGTCAGATGCAGGCAGGTATGCGAGGGGTGGAGGCCCTCTTCGGGACGCTGGACCTGCCTGAGCCGCGGCCGGGGTTTGCGCGGCGCTGGGAGATGCGTCTGGATGCCTATCTGCGCGCCGAGCGTGACAGGCGTTATCGGCGGCAGGTGGGGCTCAGCCTGTTTGTGTTGCTCGTGGCGGTGGTCGGCCTTGCGGTCGTGTTCACTTTGCAATTGGTGGGCGTGACGGCTGCCTGGGTGGATGTGCTTGTCGGCGCGCTCTACCGTTTGTTCGCAGTGTTGAGCGTGCTGGGCGCGTGGCAAAACCTGTTTTCGATCCTTTGGAAGGCGATTGGGCATTGGATCCCCCCTGTGTTATGGGGAAGTCTGTTTGCCATGGCCGGCGCGCTGAGCGCCTTGTGGCTGGGCTGGCTGGCGCGCTGGGTGACGCTATCGCGGAGGGTATCGCTATGAAACGAGTGTTATTCGCGCTTGTGTTGCTAATCGTCCTGGTGATGGCGCCGGAGACTGCTCACGCCGGCGGGTTGTCCGACGACCAGGTTATCTTCGGCGGTTCCTTCGTGCTGCGCGAAGGTGAAACGCTGGACGGCAGTCTGGTTGTCTTTGGCGGCACGGTGACTTTGGAGCAGGGCAGCGTGGTGCAGGGCGACGTGGTGCTGATGGGCGGCACGGCCGAGGCCAACGGCACCGTGCAGGGCAATCTGGTTGTCTTTGGCGGCACGCTTGACCTGGGAGAGCAGGCGGTGGTGATGGGGGATGTGGCCACAGTAGGCGGTGTGCTTAACCGGGCGCCTGGCGCAGTCATTCACGGTCAGGTGGTTGAGGGTGAGAGCGTGCCTTTTTCCTTCAGTATTCCCTCACGGTTTGATTTCAGGGGCTGGAATATGACGTATCCGGGCGCGCCGGTCTTTACTTTGATGAGTGGGGTCTGGTTTTTCCTGCAAATGTTGATCTGGGCTGCGTTGGCCGTCGTTGTGGTGGTGATGGCCCCTGATCCGGTGGAGCGGGTGGCGCGCGCGGCGATGAGTGAGCCGGTCATTACGGTGGGCGCCGGTTTGCTGACGCTGGTGCTCACGCCGATTGCCATCGTGGTGATGGCGGTGACTCTCATTCTGTTGCCGGCTTCGCTGGCGCTGGGTTTGGCGCTGGGGTTGGCCTGGTTGTTCGGTTGGATTGCGCTGGGATGGGAGTTCGGTCGTCGTCTGGCGGCGATGCTGAAGGTGGATCTGGCACCGGCCCTGGCAGCGGGGGTCGGCTCATTGATCCTGTACCTGGTGTTTGCCGGCTTTGCCCGCTTGGTGCCCTGCCTGGGCAGCCTGCCTCGCCTGGCAGTCGGGATGTGGGGACTGGGTGCGGTGGTGATGACCGTCTTCGGCAGCCGCGAATACAACGCTTCCACTCCGTTGTTGGCGGGAAGCGTGGCTTCCACCATCGCCGGGGAAGCAGAATCAGCGGAAGAAGCCTGAAATCAGTTCGGGGCGGGCAGGGGCCGCTGCCTTTGCCCGCCTAACCGAGCACCGATCCCAGCACCAGAAATATCTGCGCCAGGTGGTAGGTGCTCATCACCCGCAAGTCTCGCCAGCGCAAAGGGGCGACAAAGCGATCCCAGGCAATCCAGGTATCGGAGAGCATGAAGAGCAGCGCGCCGCTGGCGATCAACAGGGAGCGGAGCGGTTCATAAGTGTTCAGCGCCAGGGTGTTCACCGCCAGGAAGACCATCACTGAGATTACGGCGGTGTACAGGGCCACCGGCAGGCGCATTTTGCGTTTTTCTGGGGTGGTCATCCCCGCGGCCAGACGGCGATAGAGCGTCAGGCTGGTGACGAGGATCAGTAAGGCCGGTGGAATCGAAGCTGCGTTGATGGCACCGCTGGTGTTGATGAACAAACCGATATAGGCCAGGTGAGCGAGTAGAAAAGCGGCCAGGCCGGGGATGAAGAGATCGGCGGGGAGCATGAGCAGCACATCGCCGAGGAGGGAGAAAATCAGCGCCAGCGCCAGCCAGTTGACCTCGCCTTCGGCGAGCAGGTAAGGGCGCAGACGGAAGACGCCGGCGAGCAATACCAGCAGCGTGGCCGGTTTGGTCAGGTACTCCACTCGCTTCCAGCCCAGGCTGACCACCAGGGCGTTCAGCGCGGCCAGGTAGCAGGCCAGCTCAATCAGGGTGTACTTCCCCAGCGCGCTCATGGTTATTTGTCTCTGGCAAAGCCGAACTGGCGCAGCACGTTTTCGTCGTTGCGCCAGTTTTTGCGCACTTTGACGCGCAGCTGGAGATAGACTTTGCGCCCGCTCATGGCTTCGATCTCGCGGCGGGCGTGCGAGCCGATGCGTTTGATCATCCGCCCGCCTTCGCCGATCACAATGGCTTTCTGAGATTCTCGTTCCACAAAGAGCGTGGCGCGGATGTAAGCGCCGCTGGTGCCCCGCTCGGTGTATTCGTCAATGCGCACTGCGATGGCATGAGGGACTTCATCCCGCAGATGGATCAGGCAGGCGGCGCGGATCAGGTCGGCGGCGATTTCACGCTCGAATAGATCGGTCACCTGGTCGGGTGGATAGTAGGGAGGCGCTTCGGGCAGTCGCTCTGTCAGCAGGGCGACCAGTTCGTCCAGGTTGTCGCCGCGGGTGGCGGAGATAGGCAGAGAGGTGGCCTGGGGGAGCAGGCTGGTGTAGGTTTTCATGCGGGCAGAGAGATCCCCTTCCGCCAGTCGGTCGATTTTGTTGAGCGCCATCACCACGGGGGGGATTTCGCTATCCAGTTCGTCCAGCAGCCTGATGAGCAGATAGTCCTCTTCGTGGGGGGGCAGGAAGGAGATATCCACCAGAAAGAGAATTAAATCCGCGTCCCCCAGGGCGTCGGCGGCCTCGGCGTTCATATATTCGCCCAGTTTGTGCAGTGGATTGTGCAGGCCGGGGGTATCCACGAAGATGATCTGGGCGTTGGGGGTGGTCAGAATGCCCAGTTGCTGGTGACGCGTGGTCTGCGGCTTGGGGGAGACCGCGGCGATCTGCTGCCCCAGCAGGGCGTTGATCAGCGTGGACTTGCCTACATTGGGGCGTCCCATCACGGCTACATAGCCGGCGTGAAAAACTTGTGTTTCGTTCGTCATGTTGAAGATTATACCCCTTGCGCCAGAATTTTATGTGCTTCGCCGGGGATTCACCAGAAATTCTGTCGCCAAATCTGTGCCTTAAAAGGGTGCGCGTAAATCGTAGCTTGAGAACCCTCCCGCAGGTTCGACGATGCGCATTTTCACTGCAAATGTTGCAGTACAGGCAGCCATATTACCCCCTGGCGTGCCATCAACAACCTACGGGAGGGTGACTTCTACATATTTTGCTCACCCCGAAAAGAAAAGGGCTTTTTAATAGTTTAACAGCCGGTCATCGCCATGCCGCCGGAAGATGCAAACACCGTGGGCTCATCTTCAAAAAGTGTGCTTGGGTTGGCGAGAGCATTGCCCTCGCCAACCCAACTGCGAGCATTGCCCTACAAATGTCTGATTATTGAAAAGCCCTGGAAAAG
>RFKO01000202.1 GCA_003694235.1 Anaerolineae bacterium | reverse complement strand
TGGTGGTGATGGCGCGCATGTCCTCACCCAGGCTGCGGCTGACCAGGATGATCATGCCGGTGATGAACGTGACGACCCCCAGCAGGAAGAGCGAGAGGATCATCAAGAGCAGGATGTCGGCTTGATATACAGTGTTCATGGGCTTCTCCAGGATGTCAGCCTCAAGGGTGCAAGATGTGTGCCCGCGCCGGGGAATGCCATCAAAATATTTGCGGCGAAAATTCGCATCGTCGAACCTGCGGGAGGGTTCTCAATCGACATTTGCGTGCACCCACTTTGAGGCGAGGATTGACGCTCTGAGCGAACCTGAGTAAAATTCAGCACGTTGCATCGTCGCCCGGTGGGCGGCGTTTTTTTCGGAGGTCGCCATGACAGATCAACAGCAAGAACAAGCGGTAAGCGCTCAGGTGGTCAATCTGAGCAACGCCTCTGCCGGTATGGTGAGCGCAGACCTGGTGCGCATCCAGCAAAGCGCGGTGGAGAAAGTGCAGGCCAGCGAGGTTGAGATACACCAGGGCGGCTCGGCTTCTGTGGAGGCGGCCAATCTGAAGATCGAGCAGGGAGGCGTTGGCCTGGCTCAGGCGGAGCAGGTTGTTCTGAATCAGAGCGGCGCTGCGGTGATCTACAGCCAGGCGGCCGAACTGCGCGGCAGCCAGGCCGGCGTGGTGGTCGCCCGCACGGTGGAGGCGCAAACCGTGCGCTCCGCTATCTTGCTGGCCGGCGAGGTGCAGGGCGAGGTAGAAACCCTGCTCGACACCCGGCAGGCCGCGCTGGCCGGATTGACGGCCGGGGCGGCTATCGGTATGGTGCTGTGGGTGGCGCGCCTCCTCAGCGGTCGCCGCGGGTAGCGGTGCGACAAAAAATCTCAATATAAGGAGCGAAGGTAACCCGCTTCAGGGTGAGAGGCGCTCCGAGGAAGGAAATATGTCTGATCAATATGTTCTGGAAGCCAATCGGCGTGAAGTGACCGGCAAAAAGGTCAAACGGTTGCGGCGGGAGGGAAAGCTCCCCGGCATTTTGTATGGTCATAAGGTCGAGCCAACCCCTGTGGTGGTGGACTATCGCACGGCGGCGAAAGTGCTGCGCGATGTGGGTACCTCCACGCTGCTCACCCTGAAACTGGATGGCAAGGAGTATCCCGTGCTGGTGCGCGAGCAGCAGGTGGATGTGCTCAGCCGCCAGTTGCTGCACGTGGATTTTCAGGCGCTGGCGATGGACGAGACCGTCCGCACACAGGTTGATGTGGTGGTGCTGGACGAGAATGTTCCTGCGGTGAAGAATTACTCCGCCATTCTCACGGTCGTTCTCGACTCTGTGGAGATTGAATGTCTGCCCAAAGACTTGCCGGAGAACATCACCGTGGATGCCTCGGTGCTGCAAGAGATCGGTGATACCATCACGGTGGCCGATCTGAACGTCCCCGCGGGCGTGACGGTGTTGGAAGACCCCGAATCGGTGGTTGTGGTCGCCACCGCGCCGGAGAGCGCCGCGGAAGAAGAGGCCGAGGCTGAGGCGGAAGAAGGCGTTGAGCCTGAGGTTATCGAGAAAGGCAAAGGCGAAGAAGAAGCCGAGGAGTAGGTTTCGCTTCGGTCTTGCCGTGTATTGGACATCCCGCCGGGTTGCCTGGCGGGATGTCTGTTCAAAGGGCGAGGGATGAAGAGGTTATTCTTGTTTGCGCTGTTGCTTGGACTGGTTGCCTGCTCCCCTCAGACAGCGATTGGTAGCCCAACGCCGGAGACGACGCAGGTGGCCGACACGCCGCCGGCGGGCGCGTTCTTGCAAGGGAGCGTGCGCCAATGGGCGGTGGAGGCGACGGCCAGCAGCGAGTATGCCGACCCGGAGTGGGCGGCAATCCAGGCTACCGGCGCGCCCGACACCTCGCGCTGCGGTGATTATCAGACGGCATGGGCGTCGGTGGGCGCCGATACCGTCGAATGGCTGGAGCTTAAATTCTCCGTACCGGTGTTTGTGACCGGCGTGCGCATTATCCAGACGTTTAACCCCAATCAGGTGGCCAGGGTGGAATTGTTGGGCGCAGGTGGGCGCGTGCGGCAGATCTACAAGGCCGACCCCCAGCCGGTGGATCAACCCTGCCCCTACGAGTTACTCATCCCCGTGGAGCGCACGCGGGCAAAGTATGATACCGTGCGGATCACGGTCGATCAGTCGGTTTTGGGGTTGGGCTGGAACGAGATTGACGCCGTGGAGCTGGTGGGGGATGAGTGAGGATGCGTCCGGCTCAGGATGAGGCGTAGCGCTGTTGGGGGTGCGCCAGTCCCAGCGTTTCGAGGAGCAGCAGGGTGATGAGCGCGCTGGCCCCCCACAGGGTTTCCCCGTCGTAGGGACGAAAGTAGATCACCGGGATGGGGTTGAGCGGGGGGTCGAGGTGTCGCCATTCGACGCGCCGGTTGGTCGAGTCGGCCAGCCAGGCCAGCGGAATGGTGAAAATGCGGCTGACTTCTTCGGGCTGCGCCTGTAGGGGATAGGGCCAGGGCATCACGCCCACCACCGGCGTCACCCGATAGTTGGTGATGGTGATCATCGGGCGCAGACGCCCCAGGAGGGTGACATCTTCCGGTCGCAGGCCGATCTCTTCCTCGGCCTCGCGCAGCGCCGCGGCTTCTGCGTCGGGGTCGTCCGGGTCACAGCGGCCGCCGGGGAAGGCCACCTGCCCCCCATGGCGGTCGTGAGGGTTCTGCGTGCGGCGGATGAAGAGCAGGTGCCATCCATCGGGTTGTTGCAGTAAAGGGACGAGGACAGCTGCCGGCCGCGGCGGCGCGTTGAACAAGGCCGGGGGGCAGGGGGATTCCGGGGGCAGGTCGCCGGGCAGAGAGCTGATTTTCTCGCGCAGAGTGCTGAGGGAGAGGTTCATTCGCCGCGCAGACCGCTGCCGCAGTAAGGGCATTCCGCCGTGTTGTCATCCAGCCACTCGACTTCGTCGGGGCGCACCGGCCCGCCACAGGATGGGCAGTGCAACGGCAGGGAGGGGCGAGCGGGTTGCTGCTTTGCTCTCTGGCGGTAGACCTCCGCGCTTTCGGGTAGATTCTTCTCCAGATACTGGCGAAATTCATCCGCCATCTCGGTTTCCCCCCAGCCCTCCAGTTCGGTGACGATGCGCTCTCCGGCCTGGTGGACTTTTGCCCACATGCCGGCCTGCGCCAGTAAGTCCAGACCGCGGTGCAGCAGATCGCGCCCCCGCTGGCGTTGCCCGGCCAACAGGCAAGCTTTACCGCCTTGCAGGAAAAGGCGGGCTGCCTGCGGTGTGCGCCCCAGGTCTTGAGCGCCTTGCGCCAGCATCACGAACAGGTCAGCTGCGTTGGCGTATTCGCCGTTTTCCATCAGCCGGTGAGCGCGCTGCAAGGCGCGCTGCGCCCGCGGCCTCAACATGCCGCGGCGGATGGGGCGGATCGGGCGTCTGCCGCGAGGGAAAAAAGGTCGTCTTCTTCTGCGCATAGGTTCCTCCAGATTGAATCAGGCCAGATTGCGGGCAAAAATCAAGAAGCCGGTGTGGGCGATCATGCGCTGATGCGGGCGCAATCGCTCGCCGACCGGGTTGTAGTGCCGCAGCAGCACCTCGCAGACCTCCGGGTAGCCAAACCCTTCACGTTCCAGTGCTTGTAGCAGCAGCGACACCTGGTTGGTGGTCGGCAGCAGGCTGCCAAAGAAACCGCCCGGCTTGAGGGCGGCGCGCACCTGGGGAAGGTAGTCGAACGGGTTGGGCAAATCCAGGAAGAGGGCGTCCATGTTCCGCTCGTCGAACCCTTCGGCCACATCGCGGACTTTGAAGACCACGCGCTCGCTCAAGCCGACGCGTTCGACGTTCTGGCGGGCGAGTTGCTGGTTTTCCGGGCGAGCCTCGTAACTGTACACCCTGCCTTCCGGCCCTACATAATATGCCAGGGCGATGGTCAGACTGCCAGACCCGCTGCCGGCTTCCAGCACCTGTTTCCCCGGCCCGATGTCCATTTTCATCAGCAGAAAGCCGATATCTTTGGGATACATGATGGTGGTGCTGCGCCGCAG
>RFKO01000201.1 GCA_003694235.1 Anaerolineae bacterium | reverse complement strand
TTTTTTCGACCTCCCTTATTCTGTGTATTCTGCGAAGAGGATCCCTATGCAGTGGTTTACCCAACCTGAAGCCTGGATTGCCCTGTTGACGCTCACCGTGTTGGAGATCGTCCTGGGCATTGATAACATCATCTTCATCTCCATTCTGGCGGGCAAGTTGCCTGCGCATCAGCAGAAAAAAGGACGCCAACTGGGGTTGTTGATGGCGCTGGTGACGCGCATCCTGCTGTTACTATCGCTGGCCTGGCTGATTGGGCTGACCGCGCCGCTGTTTGCCGTGTTCGGGCACGAGGTCTCCGGGCATGATTTGATTTTGCTCATCGGCGGTTTGTTCCTGCTGGCCAAGAGCACCATCGAGATTCACGACAAACTGGAGGGCCATGATGGGAAAGCCTCGGCCAAAGTGAAGCCCGCGCTTTGGGCGGTGGTGGTGCAGATTGGCTTGCTGGATATCGTTTTTTCGCTGGACTCGGTGATCACTGCTGTGGGGATGGCTGATCATCTGGAGGTGATGATCATTGCGGTGGTCATCGCTGTGGGCATCATGATGTACGCTTCGGGGCCGATCAGCGATTTTGTGAACGACCGCCCCACATTGAAGATGCTGGCGCTCAGTTTCCTGCTGCTCATCGGCGTCAACCTGGTGGCGGAGGGGCTGGGCTTTCACATCCCCAAAGGGTACACCTATTTCGCCATGGGCTTCTCGTTCTTCGTCGAGATGCTCAACCAGCAGTTGCGTGAGCGCACCGTGCCGCCGGTTCGGTTGCGGCAGCCATATGTGGAGGAAGGGGGAGAGGCCGCGGAATGAAGCGCGCCTTGCATCTGCTCACCGTGGGGGCTGTTAACCTGCTGGCTGTGGGTCTGGTACTTGTGCTCGCCGCGCTGGGTTGGGAGCGCTATCAGCGCGGCGCAGCGGCTGCCACCGCGCCACCCCTGCCCACACCCACGGCGGTTGCCGATCCGCAACCGCGGTTGAGCACTTTGCCTCCCCTGGCCGCGGCTGCTCCGCCGCCGGGGATCACCCGCGTGGCCTCCATGCACACCACCATCCCGGAGCGCGAGCGTGTGGATGTGATCACCTACACCGTGCAGCCAGGGGATAGCCTGTTTTCGATTGCCGCCGATTTTGGTCTGCGACCGGAGACGATTTTGTGGGGGAACTTCGAGGCGCTGGAGAAGAACCCACACGTGGTGAAGCAAGGGCAGGTGCTCAACATCCTGCCGGTGGATGGGGCTTACTACCAGTGGCAGGAGGGTGATAGCCTCACGGCGGTGGCGGAGTTCTTCAAGGTGGATCCTCAGGTGATTCTGGAATATCCGGGCAACCGATTCGATTTGACCATCACCTCGCCAGATGAAGTTGAGATCGAGCCGGGTACCTGGTTGATCATCCCCGGAGGGCGGCGAGCGTTGCGCGATTGGGGGCCGCCGGCGATCACCCGCTCTAACCCCGCTTCTGCCAGATATTACGGTGCCGGCTCTTGCGGCGCGGTTTACGAAGGCGCGATCGGCACCTATACCTTCGTCTGGCCGGCAAACAGCCGGGAGATTTCGGGCTATAACTACATTCCGGGCGTCCACAACGGGATTGACATCGGCGGCGCAGAGGGCGATCCGGTTTATGCAGTGGATAACGGCGTGGTGGTGTTCGCCGGTTGGAGCGATTACGGCTTTGGCTATCTGGTGGTGATTGATCATGGCACCGGCTGGCAATCAGCCTATGCCCACCTGAGCGCGGTGGCAGTGACCTGCGGGCAGAGTGTGTTCCAGGGGACGCGCATTGGGGCGATTGGCAACACCGGGAATTCGTTCGGCGCGCACCTGCATTTCGAGTTGCTGCTCAACGGCGCCAAGGTGAATCCGTTGGAGGTCATCCCCTGAAAGTGACGCAGCGCAAGGTTCTGGCAGTCGTCCTGATTTCTCTGGGGACGGTGATTTTTCTGGGCGGGGTGTTGTATGGCAGCTACCGCGCCCGGCTGGCTGAACCGTCCCCGGCACGGTTGCCGGAGAAACTGGCAGGACTGCCACTGCGACAGCATGCTTTTGGGCGTGATGCCGTGGAGCAAATCAATCAGTTGCATGATCTGGATTTTCCCCTGGTCTCCGGCGCGGTGGGAGCGTATGGTGACGGACGGCAGGCGGTTCTTTGGGTGAGCGGTGCGTTAAATCGCTGGGCCGCGGCGCGGATGCTCGAGACGATGACGCGCAAAATAGAGGCCGGAGGTTCGCCTTTCACAACACCGGAGGAAATATCGGTTGATGGCTACCCGGTGTATCGTCTGGAGGGAATGGGGCAGCTGCATTTCTACTATGTAAGCGGCGATTTGCTCATCTGGCTGGCAGCGGACAGACCTCTCGCCGAGCAGGCGTTGAGTGAGGTCTTGGATTTTTATCATTGATGAGATGGCATGAAAAACTTTTGGAAGTATTGTCTGGCAGGGGGCATTTTTATCTGGGGGCTGGCAGCCTGCCTGCCGCCAGGACCGGCAGTGGTTACCCCGCTTCAGGATGAAGCCACGCCGCTTTCCGCAGAAATTGAGGTGTTCTTTACCGATCCGAACGCTCCCCAGGCTGATTCTTACCGCGGCGGCGTGGACGAGCGCATAGCGCAGGCGATTGAGGCGGCAGGTCTGTCGATTGATGTGGCGGCCTACGACTTCAATTTGTGGAGCCTGCGCGATGCGTTGATCGCAGCACACAAGCGCGGCGTTACCGTGCGCGTGGTGGCCGAGACCGATAATCTGGACCGACCGGAGTTCCAGCAGTTGCTGGCGGCAGGTATCCCCATCCGCGCCGATGGCGGAGAGGGGCGCATGCACAACAAGTTCATCGTCATTGATGGGTATGAGGTCTGGACGGGTTCGATGAACTTCACCGTCAATGGGGTGTATCGCAACAACAACAATGTGGTGCGCATTCGCTCTACGCGACTGGCTGAGAATTATCGTCAGGAGTTCGAAGAGATGTTCACCGCCGGTCTGTTTGGCGTGCAAATCGGTTTCGAGACGCCCAATCCTTCGCTATCTCTCAATGGCGTGAGGGTAGAGAATTATTTTTCACCTGAAGACCATGTCTCTGATGCGCTGGTGCGCCTGGTGCAAAGCGCGCGGCAGAGTGTGGTGTTCGCCGCGTTTTCGTTTACATCCGATCCGCTGGCGGATGCCATGCTGGCGCGCGCCGCCGAAGGAGTGTCCATCGCGGGTGTCTTTGAAGCCGAGCAATACTATTCCAATCAGGGAACGGAGTTCGACCGCCTGCAGACCGCGGGACTGGATATTGTTCTGGATAACAATCCCAACCGCATGCATCATAAATTCATCGTCGTGGATGGACAGACTGTCGTCACCGGCTCGTATAATTTCAGTCGCAGTGCGGAAGAGCGCAATGACGAGAACGTGCTGGTCATCTACAGTCCTGAAATCGCGGCGCAATACCTGGTAGAGTTTGAGCGCCTGACGGCAACCACCGCCCCCTGACCACTGTTCACTGCTCACTGCTCACTATTAGCCATTCCCACCCAGGAGGAAATTCCCATGTACTTCTACGATCCATCCCAACGCCAACCCAAAGAATTGCTCGCCGGCATCAACGCCCGCACGTTTTGGGGCGAGAAGATGCTGGTGGCTGTGGTAGACCTCGAGCCACATGTCCACCTTCCCAGGCATAGTCATCCTCATGAGCAGGTTGGGATTGTGCTGGAAGGGGAGATTGAGTTTACCGTGGGAGATGAGAAGAAGCGCCTCGGGCCGGGGGATGTGTACGTCATCCCCGGTGGGGTGGAACACGATGCTCGGACATTTGATCACCCTGTGCGGGTGATGGATGTGTTCAGCCCGGTGCGTGAGGAGTACAAATACTGAGATGAGGCAGGGATGAAGTTGCTTTCTCGGGTGCGTGATTGGCTTGCCGCTCTCAGTCGGCTGACGGCCTGGCGCGGTTTCTTCCCGCTGGTGCTGCTGGGGGTCGCGCTGACGGCCTATGGGGTGTATTTGCCTTTCATGGGCTTTTACTGGGACGACTGGCCGTGGATCTGGTTCGGGCATGTGCTCGGCCCGCAGGGGATGTTGCGCATAGACGTGGAGCATCGCCCGCTCTCCGGCGTGGTGCTGTTTCTCGGCTCACTGCTGGCCGGAGAGTCTCCTCTCGGATGGCAGGTGTACAACCTGGCCTTTCGCCTGGGCGGAGCGCTGGCGCTTTACTGGATGCTGGCGCAAATCTGGCCGCAGGAGCGCAACCGCAACCGCTGGGTGACGCTGCTCTTTCTGGTGTACCCGGCTTTCAGTCATCAGTTTGTGGCCGTCAACACCAGCCGCCATCTCTTCCCGCTGATCCCCTTTTTCTTATCCTTTGGCTTTACGGTGCGCGCGGTGCGGGAAAAAGCGCGTTATCGGCGATATACGGCTGCCGCGCTGGGGCTTTCTCTGGCGGCCATGCTGACCACCGAGTACTACTATGGCCTGGAGCTGGCGCGCCTGGCGTTGCTCTGGTTGCTTGCCCGCCGGGAGAGCCGGGATCTGAAGCAGTCGCTCTGGCAGGCGGTCAGGCAGGGCTGGCCGTATGTCGTTTTGTTGGCCGGGATTTTCCTGTGGCGGTATCTGGTTTCATTGCAGGTCAACTATGCCATTGTGATCTTCGACGAGGTGGAGAATCCCAGCCTGGGGCTGGGGGCCTTGCTGGTGCAGGCGGTAGGGGATGTGTTTGAGGCCGGTCTGCGGGCCTGGTTGCTGGCTTTTCATCTGCCCGACCCGAACCTTTACGGCCCTCGCGCCCGCATGTTCATCTGGGTGGCGGCAGGGGCGGTCGCCGCGGGCGTGGCGTTTTATCTTTCGCTGGCATACCGCCCGAATGGTCAGGCCGAGTCGCGCGGCGAGATGGTGTTCTTTGGTCTGGCGTCGTTGTTTGTCAGCCCGCTGCCCTTCTGGGTGACTGCCCTGAACCCCAGCCTGCAGTTTCCGGATGACCGCCTCAACCTGCCGATGATGCTGGGGGCCAGTTTGTTGCTGGCCTGGCTGATCGAGCAGGTCTTCCGCCGTCCGGCGGTGCAGGTGGTCGTGCTTTCGGCCTGGATCGGGCTGGCCGTGGGTTATCACAATCAGACAGCCATCAGTTACCGGCGCGACTGGCAGTATCAGGTGGCGTTCTTTCAGCAGCTGGTCACCCGTATTCCCGGCCTGCAGCCAGGCACTGCGATTCTGGTCAACGAACTGCCTAACGTGCGCTCTACCGATAATTCCTTGACCGCCCCGCTCAACTGGGCGTATGTCCCGGATTTTTCCGGGGGTGAATTGCCGCTGAATATTTTCTATATTGAATTGCGCTTCGGGCGGGAGGAGACGAGCGTCGAAGGCAGCCCGGTGTTCAACGCGGTGTACCGCTTTTTCCCGTTTCATGGCGCCCCGCATCGTTCGGTGGTGATCTATCATCACCCCCCTGCCTGCCTGCGGGTGCTGGATAGCGCGCGGGATATTTACTTCCCTCTGTTGCCCAGCTATGTGGACGAAGCGCTTCCTTACTCGGATACCGGCCTGATCATCACCGATCCCGAGAAACCCGCCGTTTTGCCGCCGGTGATGGCGCGGCTCGCACAGCCGAAGAACTGGTGTTATTATTTTGAACGCGCCGACCTGGCGCGTCAACGCGGCGATTGGGACGAGGTGGTACGCCTGGGTGAAATAGCCTTTGCGCTTGATGATTCTCCCAACGAAGCTTCGGAACGCGTGCCGTTTATCGAGGGGTACGCTCATGTCGGCGAGTGGGAGCGCGCCATTGCCCTGAGCGAAGAGGCCTTGCGTATCAATCGTTTCATCGGGCCAATGTTGTGCGAGACCTGGGAGCGCATCGCTGCCGAAACGCCTGCTGCGCCGCAGCGTGAAAATTACCTGGAGCAACTGAACGCTCGACTCGATTGTGGACAATATTAACCATGCTGGATACCAAAGGAAAGTTCTACCTGGGGCGTATTCTGGACGCCAACAGACCGTTGCTTTATGACCCCGCAGATTTGACCACCCACGCCGTCGTCGTCGGCATGACCGGTTCAGGCAAGACCGGTCTGTGCATGGATTTGCTTGAGGAGGCGGCTTTGCAAGGCATCCCGGCGCTGATGATTGATCCTAAGGGAGACATCACCAACGCTTTGCTGCATTTCCCCGATCTGTCTCCGGCGGATTTCCGCCCCTGGGTTGACCTCGAGGCGGCGCGACGAAGCGGCAGATCGCCGGAGCAGTTGGCCGCCGAGATTGCCAAAACCTGGCGGGAAGGGTTGCGTCGCTGGGGCATCGGACGCGACCGCCTGCGGGCGTTGCAACAGTCTGCCCATTTTGCCGTGTTCACGCCGGGTTCAGACGCCGGTTTGCCGATCAGCATTCTTTCCAGCTTGCGCGCGCCGGAAATTCCCTGGGACGAAAACAAAGAGTTTCTGCGGGAGCGCATTGCCGGCATGGTCACCGCTTTGCTGGGGCTGGTTGGCATGAGGAACATCGATCCGGTGCGCTCGCGCGAGCACATTTTGCTGGCCAATCTGTTCGAACATGCCTGGAGCCGCGGGCAAGACCTGGAACTTGGGGAGTTGATCCTGCAAATCCAGAACCCACCCTTCGAGAAGTTGGGCGTTTTCGCGGTGGAGACGTTCTTCCCCCAAAAAGAGCGCTCCGAGCTGGCCATGCAATTGAACAACATGCTGGCCGCGCCCGGCTTTCAGGCCTGGGTGGAGGGTCAGCCGTTGGATATCCCCGCGTTGTTGTATGGGGAGGATGG
>RFKO01000200.1 GCA_003694235.1 Anaerolineae bacterium | reverse complement strand
GGCGCGGAGCACGCGGAGATCAATCGCTTCCCAGCATCAGCCGCGCGGCCCGGCGGCCGATCTCCACCGCGAAGTTGGTGCCTCGATCCCAGGGATACACCTGGCTCATGCTGGCGAAGTACAGGCCGGGGATGGGGGTTTCGATGGGGGGGATGCGTTGCGAGTGGTTGATCTCCGGCACCGGCTGCGCGTAGTTTGTCTTGAACAGCCAGGCGTCGCGCACCCAGTCGGTCTCGAAGTCCGGATTGAAGCGTTTGAGCGCCGGCAGAAAGCGCGCCAGCAGTTCCTCCTTGCTCAGGGAGAAGTATTCGTGATCGGGGTCGAGGTAATCGCCGCAATAGACGATGTGATCGCCGCCGAAGTATTCCGGCGAAAGGTAGTTGGTGTGCTCCACCAGCGCCAGGAAAGGATAGCCGGCCTCTTTGGGCAGGTTGAACCAGTAATAGCCCTCCTCCGAAAGGCGGTGCTTCAATGCCAGCACCAGCACCACCGCGCCCATGGATTTCATCTCGCGCAGCCCCTGCAGGTAAGCCGCCGGTAGGTCGGGGGAGAGACGGGCGAAGGAGGCGGGGGAGACGGTGACCAGCACGTGGTCATAAGTTTCCTGCTCGCCTGGCGTGTCCACGGTCAGCCCCGGCGTCTGTCCGGCAGGACGGATCAGACGAACCGGTCTGTTGAGCAGTATCTTCACGCCCAGGCGGCGCAGCCTGGCGGCGAAATCGTCGCAGAAGGCCTGAAAGCCGCCGCGGTAGGTGCCCAGTCGGGTGGTGCGGGCGTGGATGCGCGCCCACAGCCAGGACATGGGGACATCACGGGAATAGCGCCCGAATTTCCCTTCCAGCAAGGGACGCCACATGCGGTTGTACACCCGTTCGCCCGCCCAGCGGCGCATCCACTCCTCGGCGGTGACGCGCTCCAGAGCGCGCCAGTTCTTCGTCAGGCGCAGGTACAGCCCCACCAGGCCGAAACGCACTTTGTCCACGCCCCAGCCCAGGCCGGGGAAGCGCAGCGCCTCCAGGATCGAGTCGAAAGGATACCAGCGTCCATTGTGCAGCACCACAGTGTAAGGGCGCGGGAAAAGCACCTTCTCGCTCAGGCCGAGTTCGGCGATCAATCCGAGGATGTGGGCGTCGCTGGCAAACCAGTGATGGTAGAAATATTCCACCGACCAGTCCCAGTGTGGTTCTTTGAAGCCGCGCGCCAGTCCACCCACGCCGTCGGAGGCCTCGTAGATGGTCACGCGGTGGCCGGCGCGCACCAGGTCATACGCCGCGGCCATACCGGTCATGCCGGCGCCGATGATCGCGATGTTTTTGTTTTTCTCGTTCATGCGTGGGGGGAATTGTACTATGGATTGCTGCCGGCCGATGGAGGGCGGCGCGATATAATTCCCGTATGTCCGATTCGCGCCCTCCCGTTCCCCCCTTGCTGGCCATTCCCTTTGGGATTCTGGCGGTCTCCACCGCTTCGCTTTTCATCCGCTATGCCCAGGCCGAGGCGCCTTCGCTGGTGATTGCCGCCGGACGTTTGAGTATCGCAGCTCTGGTGCTCTCTCCGCTGGCGTTGACGCGCCATCGGGCCGAATTGAACGCGCTCTCGCGCCGCGACTGGCTGCTGGCTTTGCTCTCCGGCTTCTTTCTGGCGGTGCACTTCGCCACCTGGATTACTTCGCTGGAATATACCACCGTGGCCAGTTCGGTTGTGCTGGTCAGCACCTCGCCGCTGTGGGTGGGGCTATTGGCGCCCCTGACCATTCGCGAGCCGGTCAGCCGCGGCGTGTTGTGGGGGATGGTGCTGGCGCTGGCAGGCGGCACGATTGTCGGTTTGAGCGATTCCTGTGCTTTTGAGGCCTTTCATCTTTCCTGTCCTCCCCTGGAGACGTTTCTGAGCGGTGAGGCTTTTCTGGGAGATATGCTTGCGCTGGCGGGGGCGCTTGCCGGTGCGGGCTACCTGCTGATTGGGCGGCGGCTGCGCGAGGGAATGTCGCTGGTGGCGTATGTCTTCCTGGTGTACGGTGTGGCCGCGGTCGTTCTGGTGCTGTTCATGCTGTCCGCCGGACATTCTTTGCTGGGCTATTCGCCGCGGGTGTATCTGTGGCTGGTGCTGCTGGCGTTGGTGCCGCAATTGCTGGGACATTCCACCTTTAACTGGGCGTTGCGCTACCTGACGGCGGCGTATGTCTCCATCACATTGTTGGGGGAGCCCATCGGTTCGGCTATCCTGGCCTACATCTTTCTGGGGGAGGTGCCCGGCGCGTTGATGGTGTTCGGTGCTATACTTATTCTGGTGGGCATTTACGTGGCCTCACAATCGCAGGCATAACATGGCTGAAAAGAAGAAACAGAACGCTCGTCAGGAAGCGCAGCACGATGTGCTGGTTTGGTTGTGGCTGCGCTTCGAACGCTTTGGCTGGGATGTGCTGGGCGTGCTGGTTCTGGCGCTGGCCCTGATGACGTTGCTGGGCGTCCTCGTTCCGCAGCAGGCCGGCGGGACGTTGTTGCGCGCCTGGGTGACTCTGCTGCAACGCTGGTTTGGTTGGGGAAGTCTGTTTGTTGCTGTTGCTCTGGGGATTACCGGCCTGGCCCTGTTGCGCCGTCGCCTGGAAGGCGCGCCGCCGTTCCCCTGGGGGCGCGTGGTCGCGCTCGAGGTGGCGGCCTTTGCTTTGCTGGTGGTGCTCTCGCTGGCCCAGGGGCAGGACCTCAGCCGGGCGCAGCATGGCCTGGACGGCGGGCTGGTGGGCTGGGGATTGGCAGAACTGCTCAGTCTGCTGCTGGGGCGTTTTGGGGCCGGATTGCTGAGCGTCTTTTTACTGTTGCTGGGTCTCTCCATCGGGCTGAATCTGCCGGGCAGCGTGCGCTCGGCAATGCGCGGGAAGGGCAGGTCGCCTGATGAAGCGGCTGCGCCCGCGGTGGTGCGCGCCTCGGCAGAGAATGACAAACCTTCCAGGGTGGAAGCCTCCCCCGCGCGGCGCAAATCGCCCTCCCTTGCCCCTGAGTTCCGCAAGAACTTCCGCCTGGAGAAAAGCGGGGATGAAAAACCGGCCAAACCGCTGCCGCGGCCGGATACGCTGCCGCCGCTCGACCTGCTGAGCAAAGAACGGCTGGTCCGCCCCAGCGAGCGGCACATCAACCAGCGCGCCGGCCTGATTGAGCAAACGCTGGCCGAATTCGGCATCCCCGCCAAAGTGGTCGGTTTTCAGATCGGCCCCACCGTGACGCAGTTCGCCGTCGAGCCGGGGTATATCGAAAAACCAGGCGCCAGCGAAGATGAACTCGACCGCCTGCGCAAGGTGCGCGTTTCCCAAATCGCCGGCTTGCAACGCGACCTGGCGCTGGCGCTGGCGGTCGAGCGGCTGCGTATTCAGGCGCCTGTGCCGGGGCGTCCGTACATCGGCATTGAGGTGCCGAATGCGGAATCGGTTCTGGTGCGTCTGCGGCCGATTCTGGAATCGGCCGCCTTCCAGAAAGTGCGCTCGCCCCTGGCGATTGCCTTGGGGCGGGATGTCTCCGGCGAACCGGTGGTGGCCGACCTGGCTGCCATGCCGCACTTGCTGATCGCGGGCACGACCGGTTCGGGTAAGTCGGTAGGCATCGCGGCTATCACTACCTGTCTGGTGATGAACAACGCGCCGGAAGACCTGCGGCTGGTGATGATTGACCCCAAGATGGTGGAATTGATCCGTTTCAACGGCCTTCCGCACCTGTACGGTAAAGTGGAAACCGATCTCGAGCGTATTCTGGCCGTGCTGCGCTGGGTGGTGGCCGAAATGGATCGGCGCTATGTGCTGCTGGAGGAGAGCCGTTCGCGGAACATGGATACCTACAATCGCAAGGTCGCCCGCCGCGGTTCTGGGGAGAAGCTGCCGCGCATTGTGGTGCTGATTGACGAGCTGGCCGACCTGATGATGTCGGCCCCGGAGCAGACCGAACACAATCTGGTGCGGCTGGCGCAGATGGCGCGCGCCACCGGCATTCATCTGGTGGTGGCGACGCAGCGCCCCAGCACCGATGTGGTTACCGGTCTGATCAAGGCCAATTTCCCCGCCCGGTTGTCGTTTGCCGTGGCCTCTTCGGTGGATTCGCGCGTCATCCTGGATACTCCTGGTGCCGAACACCTGCTGGGCAACGGTGACATGCTTTTCCTGCCCCCCGAGGCGGCTGCGCCAATGCGCGTTCAAGGCGTGTGGGTGGATGACCGCGAGGTGGAGAAAGTGGTTAACTACTGGCAGGGGCAGGTCGCCGCTGCGGAGGAAGAACCCCCGCCCTGGGAGGAGATGATGGCGCAGGAGGCCATGCTGGCCGAACGAGATAATCTGTTGACTCAGGCGATCCGGCTGGTGCAACAGACGCAGCGCGCCAGCGCCTCCATGTTGCAGCGTCAACTGCGGGTAGGTTATCCGCGTGCCGCCCGCCTGATAGACGAACTCGAAGAGCTGGGCGTGGTCGGCCCATCTCGTGGCGGGGGGCGTGAACGTGAAGTGCTGATCGGCGAAGAGGATGACATCAGCGATATCTTGAGCCGGGCTGCTTGACAGCGGTCGCGCGCCGCGATAGCATACCGCAAAATAGCATAGTGACAGGACTTACGCACTTCGCAGGAACTTAACCGCAGAGACACGGAGAACACGGAGAATCTCCGTGAATCACAGAAAAAACTCGGTGAACTTTGTGTCTCCGTGGTTCAAGTGCATTCAACTGCGCAAGTCCTGCATAGTGAAAAACGAGGCATTCTGTGTCTGAGTTGATTGATAAAACCGAAAAACCGCAGACCTTCACCGATTGGATGCGGGTCACATTCAAAGACGTGCTCGATCCTATCGGTGCATTTCTCAATCGTTTGGGGTTGATGCCCAACACGCTGACCCTGATCGGTGTGCTGGGAAATGCCCTGGGAGCATTCTTTTTGATGCGCGGCCAGATGCTCGTCGGGGGGGTGATCATCCTCTTGATGGGGCCGATTGACGCGCTGGACGGCACAATGGCGCGCCTGCGCGGCGAGCCTTCCGCTTTCGGCGCTTTTGTCGATTCGGTTTCCGACCGTTATTCTGAACTTGTGATCTACCTGGGGTTGCTGCTGTACTATCTTCAACGCGGTGACTGGCTGCTGGCCGGACTGGTGTACCTGGCTGCTGCGGGTTCGGTGTTGGTTTCTTATGTGCGGGCGCGGGGCGAAGCGCTGGGTTATGAGGCCAAAGTCGGCCTGCTCACCCGCCTGGAACGATATATTGTGCTGGCGCCCTCGCTGGTATTCAACATCCCCCATATCGGTGTGGGGATTATTGCCGTTCTGGCCAATGTGACCGCGCTGCAACGCATTGTGTACGTGCGGCGACAGGCGCATGCCCAGATGAAAGCCAAAGAGAGAGGCAGGAGTGAAGCATGACGAGCAGTTTTCAACTTGGGCCGGTGACGATTCATGTGTACGGCATCATCATCATGGTGGGGGTGGCCGCGGCGGTGGCTTTGATTATCTGGCAGGCGAAGCAGCGCGGTAAGGATATTTCATTCGTTGAAGATGGGGTGATTTGGGTGTTGATCGGCGGCATTTTAGGGGCGCGCCTGTGGCATATCCTCACGCCGCCGCCCTCTATGGTCGCCGCGGGGCTGACGACAAAATACTATCTCACGCATCCGCTGGCCGCCATTGCCGTATGGCGGGGGGGATTGGGAATCCCCGGCGCGATCCTGGGCGGGGTGTTTGCCCTGTATTTTTACTGTCGCAAACGCGGCGAACGTTTTGCCTTTTGGGCCGATCTCGCTGCCCCCGGCCTGGCGCTGGGACAGGCCATCGGGCGGTGGGGCAATTTTGTCAACCAGGAACTTTACGGCCGCCCGACGGATTTGCCCTGGGCGATTTACATTGACCCTGCGCACCGGTTGCCGGAGTTTCAGCAGTATGCTTATTATCATCCCACCTTCCTGTATGAGTCCTTGTGGAATCTGATGAACATGGCCTTGTTGCTGTGGGTGGGAAAGCGTTTTCGTGATCGGCTGCAGGAGGGGGATGTTTTGCTGCTCTATCTGGTGGTATATCCGGTAGGCCGCTTTTTGCTGGAATTCTTGCGTCTGGATTCCTCTCAGGTGGCGGGCATCAACGCCAACCAGACGCTGATGGCGGTGGTTGCCATCGCAGCTGCTGCGGCGCTGTTCTGGCGGCATCGCCACGGCGCACCGCAGGCGGAGAAACCGGCTCGCAGACGCAGACGGCGCAGATGATTCGTACGCAAGACCTCAGCAAGCGCTTCGGTGACTTCCTGGCCGTGGACGGGGTGACGCTGACCGTGGGGGCCGGGGAGGTGCTGGCTTTGCTGGGGCCGAACGGGGCCGGTAAGACCACCACGGTGCGCATGCTGACCTCGGTGTTGCGCCCGACGGCGGGTGGGGCGCGCGTGGCCGGCTACGATGTGGTGGCCCAGCCGGAGAAGGTGCGCGCCTCGGTGGGGGTGCTCACCGAACATCATGGGATTTACAATCGCATGCCCGCTGCCGAGTATCTGGATTTTTTCGGCGAATTGTACGGCCTGGATCGCGTGAAGCGCCGTCGTCGCCGTGAGGCGTTGTTGGAGCAATTCGGGCTGGCAGAGGCGGCTCATCGTCGGGTAGGTGAATTTTCCAAAGGGATGCGACAGAAACTGGCGCTGGCGCGTGCGCTGGTGCACGATCCGCCGGTGTTGTTGCTGGACGAACCGACCTCGGCCATGGATCCGGCCAGCGCCCGCCTGGTGCGCGATGCCATCAAAGCGTTGCGCTCGGCCGAACGCGCCATCATCATCTGCACTCACAATCTGGTGGAGGCAGAAGAACTGGCCGATAAGATTGCCATCATCCGCCGCGGGCGCATCATCGTGCAGGGCACGCCGGCGGAACTCAAACGCCGTCTCCTCGGCCCAGGCGAGTATGAGATTCGCTTCGCTGTGCCGTTGAACGGGCGGCTCGATTTGCCGCCGGACGTGACGGTGAGTGGGCAGGGAAAAGACTGGATTCGCATCCGCAGCGCGCGTCCGGAGCAGGAGCATCCGCGCCTGTTACGCTATTTGCTGGACAAGAACCTGCCGGTGGTCGGTTTGCAGGAAGTGCCTCGCAGCCTGGAACAGGTGTATTTGCAGGCTGTCGGTGAGGGAGAGAGCCACGATGCTGGATGATTTGCGCGCTGCTTTGATCATCACCCGGCGCGAGATTCGCGATCAGTTCCGTGACTGGCGGATTCTTGTGCCTATCCTGGTGCTCACGTTGTTCTTCCCCGGTTTGATGAATTTTACCGCCCGGCAGGCAGTCTCGTTTGTCGAACGTTACGGCGCGCCGGTGATCGGCGACCGGCTGATCCCCTTTCTGCTCATGGTGGTGGGCTTTTTCCCGATTTCGGTCTCGCTGGTCATCGCGCTGGAAAGTTTTGTGGGAGAGAAGGAGCGCGGCAGCATAGAGCCTTTGCTGGCCTCTCCGTTGACCGATTTTCAACTCTATTTGGGCAAACTGCTGGCGGTGATGATCCCGCCCCTGCTGGCCAGCTATTTGGGGATCGTGGTGTACCTGATTGGCGTGTACCGGCAGGTGGGCTGGACGCCTGACCCGATTTTGCTGGTCCAGGTCGTTGCGCTTACCACGGTGCAATCCCTGCTGATGGTGAGTGGCGCGGTGGTGATTTCCTCGCAGGCCACTTCGGCGCGCGCGGCCAACCTGCTGGCCTCGTTCATCATCATCCCCGCCGCCATGTTGCTGGTGGGGGAGAGCATGATCATGTTTTGGGCGCGCTATTCGGTGCTGTGGTGGGCGATCTTCGGCCAGGTGCTGGTGGCCGGCCTGTTGGTGCGCACCGGCATTGCTTATTTCAATCGCGAGGAGTTGCTGGCGCGCGAGTTGGATGTGCTCAACCTGCGTTGGGCGTGGAAGGTGTTCTGGGAAGCGCTCGTGAACGGGCGTGCTTCGCTGGGAGAGTGGTTGCGGCGCGAACCGCTCCATGCCCTGCGCCAGGTTGCGTTGCCGCTGGTGTTGGTGCTGCTGGTTTTGGCAGCCGGCGCCGGCTTGGGGGCGCAGCAGGCCGAGGTCTTCCCGCTGCCGCCGGAAGCGCTGGAACTGGATCGTTTGCAGGACGGTTTTCAGGAGCAGCTGGATGTACTGGGCGGCGTTCGTTTGTTGACCGCCGAGGCGGTTCCGGCCGTCTGGTTGCATAACCTGCGTACGGTTACGCTGGCGATGTTTTTGGGATTGTTCACTTTTGGGGTGATGGGGGTGGTGGTGTTGCTGTTGCCCTTTGGCATTATTGGATACTTCACGGTCACCGCGGCGCGGGCGGGAATCCCTGCGCTGCTGTTTTTGAGCGCGCTGGTGTTGCCACATGGCGTTCTGGAGATTCCGGCGATCGCGCTGGCGGGCGCAGCGATTTTGCGTCTGGGTGCCACGCTGGCCACGCCCTCCCAGGGGCGTTCCATCAGCGAAGCGTTGCTGATTTCGCTGGCCGATTGGGCGCGGGTGATGCTTCTGTGGAGTGTGCCTTTGTTCCTTGGGGCGGCGGTGCTGGAGGTTTTCCTCACCCCCCAGATTGCCCTTCATTTGTTGGCGCGCTGAGCAAGGAGGCGGTGAAATGGCAGAAGTGATCATCCTTGGCTCGGCCAACTCGATCCCCGATGAGCGGCATGAAAACGCGCACCTGGCGATCGTTGGGCAGCAGGAATTCATCCTGGTGGATTGTGTGGGTACGCCGATTGTGCGCCTGCAGCAGGCCGGCCTGGACTTCAAGCGTTTACGTCACCTGGTGTTGACGCACTTTCACCCCGATCATGTCTCAGGGGTGCCTTTGCTGTTGATGAATATGTGGCTGCTGGGCAGGCGGCAGCCGTTGTTCCTGTACGGCCTGGAATACACGCTGACGCGAGTGAAATGGCTGATGGATGCGTACGGCTGGCAGACGTGGCCGGACTTTTTTCCGGTACACTTTTGTGAGATCGCGGAGCAGCCCTTGGCGCCGGTGGTGGAGACAGAGGAATTTCGTCTGTGGGCATCTCCCGTCGAACACCTGATTCCCACGATTGGGTTGCGCGTTGAGGCGGCGGATGGCGGCGTGCTGGCGTATTCCTGCGATACCCAGCCCACTCCCTCGGTAGTGGAACTGGCGCGGGGTGCCGATGTGCTGATCCACGAGGCGACGGGCGAAGCGGTGGGACATTCCTCTGCCCGGCAGGCAGGGGAGATCGCCCAGGAGGCCGCTGTCAGGCGGTTGTATCTGATCCACTACGATGTGCGCAGCGACCCGCACGCGCTCATCCCTCAGGCGCGCCAGACTTTCCAGGGCGAAGTCGCCCTGGCCGAGGATTTTCTGCGCCTGACCTTTTAGCGGGGGATTACCACCCTTCCAGGAAGGGTAGCCATTCCTGATATTGTGCCACGTAGCGGCCGAAGATGTAGCGGGCGGAGGAAGACGGCTCGCGCGGGGGTTGTAGCAGTTTCATGCCGGCCTGCTCGGCAGTGCGTCCCCCTTTGCGGTGGTTGCACTCCGCGCAGGCGGTCACCAGGTTTTCCCAGCTGTGCTCGCCCCCCAGGTGACGCGGGATGACGTGGTCAATCGTCAGCACTTTGGCGCGTTTGCCGCAATACTGGCAGGTATAGCCGTCGCGGCGGAAAATTTCCTTCTTGCTCAGTTTGACCCGCGGGCGCGGCCGGTGCACCATTTTGTCCAGCCGGATGATCGACGGGCGGGGGAACGTGCGCGAGATGGCGTGAATCTCCCCGCGGCCGTTCATCACCAGCGTGGCTTTGCCGCTCAGTATCAGGACGATGGCGCGCTTGGTGGTGCACACGTTGATCGGTGCAAAATTGGCGTTCAGCACCAGGACGGGCTCATGCAGGTTGTCCATCGCTTGTCGTCTCTCTGGACAGAAGATATACCCTGTCCTCAAACCACCGCGGCAGATTATAGCACCAATCAGGGCGCGCCGGTAGGCGTGAGCAGGTACACCTG
>RFKO01000199.1 GCA_003694235.1 Anaerolineae bacterium | reverse complement strand
TCCTTCAGCGGGATGTCGGCGGCCAGGCGGAAACTGCGCAGTTTGACGCCGATGATGCGCTGGCGCACTTCGATGGTGCGGGTGATGCTCTCGGCCTCGTATTCGTCGCTGTCGCTGATGACATCATCGCTCCAGAAGTGATTGAGCGGGACGCCGAAGAAGAAGGCCAGGCTTTCCAGTTCGGGCAGCGAGGGGGAGGCTTCCCCGCGTTCGTACAATCCGATGCGATGGCTGGAGACGCCGATGGCGCCGGCAGCTTCTTTCATCGTTTTACCGGCGGCCAGGCGGGCATCCCGCAGCAATACGCCGAGCTTCTTGGCACGAATTTTCAGGGTGAGGTTTTCGCTCATGATTCTCCAGTTACTCACAGGGCAGGCTTCAGCGTCGTCGGCGGCGACCAGGGGGCTGATGGCTGCTCAGCATGTTGGTGGATAAAGCGCCGAACATCTGGGGCGGCAGGTCGAACCCGGCTACTTTGAGCCGCTCGCTGAACAGCGGCCGGATGCCGGTGGGTTTGAGTTGTCCGATGATCTTGCCGTTTTCGTCGATGCCGCTTTGTTCGAACTTGAAAATGTCCGTCATCACGATGGTGTCGCCCTCCATGCCGGCCACCTCGGTGATGTAGGTGACTTTACGCGAGCCGTCGCGCAGACGGCTTTGCTGCACGATTACATCCACCGCCGAGGCGATCTGTTCGCGGATGACTTTGAGCGGCATCTCCAGGCCGGCCATCAGGGCCATGGTCTCCAGGCGCGAGAGCGCATCGCGCGGCGAATTGGCGTGTGCGGTGGTGAGCGAGCCGTCGTGGCCGGTGTTCATGGCCTGCAGCATGTCCAGCGCCTCGCCGCCGCGCACCTCGCCCACGATGATCCGGTCGGGGCGCATACGCAGCGCGTTGCGCACCAGGTCGCGTATGGTGACCGCGCCGCGGCCATCCAGGTTGGGCGGTTTGGTTTCCAGCCGGACGACATGCTCCTGGTGGAGCTGCAATTCCGCGGCATCTTCAATCGTTACAATGCGTTCATCAGGAGGGATGAAGCCCGAAAGCACATTGAGCAAAGTGGTCTTGCCCGATCCTGTTCCCCCGGAGATCACGATGTTCAACCGGCTGACCACGCAGGCGCGCAGGAACTCCGCCATCTCTGGGGTCAGAGAACCGAATTCGATAAGTTGCTCAACCGTCAGCTTGTCCTTGCTGAATTTGCGGATAGTGATAGAGGGGCCGTCGATGGCCACCGGAGGGATGACGGCGTTGACGCGCGATCCGTCCGGCAGGCGGGCGTCCACGGTGGGGTTGTCGGCATCCACGCGGCGCCCCAACGGCAGGATGATGCGGTCGATGATCTGGAGGACGTGTTCGTCGTCGCGGAATTTGACATCGGTTTTTATCAGTTTTCCCCCGCGCTCCACATAGACGTTGTCTGGGCCGTTGACCATCACTTCGCTGATGGAATCGTCGTCCAGCAAGGGCTGGATCGGCCCGAAACCCAGCACCTCATCCAGCACGTCGCGAAAGAGTTGCTGCCGCAGCGTTTCCGGCAGGTTCAGGCGGGTGCGCTGATAGGCCTGTTGCAGGACCTGGGTGGCAAATTCGCGCCGCTTCCGTACCGGAGGCGGATTGCTCTCGAAAGCCTGCGAGATGGCTTCGATGAGAAAGCGGCGCACTCTGGCCAGTTCTATGTTGCCGCGTGCGGCTGCAGAAGGAGTTCTTGCCTGGGTCATTGTTTGTCGTTTAGACTGTGTTCACCCTCGGGGCTGATCCAGACGACCTGATCCAGGTTGAGGACGAGGAACTCAGTGCGGTAGATTTCCTCCCCGCGGGCGTTGTACACCACGGCGTCGGTCACGGCGATGAATCGTTCGGATTTGTTCACCTCGTCCTTGAAGCGGTGTTGCGGTCGGACATGCAGGTCGCCGCGGATCTGTACCGTCAATGTCTGGATGACGGATTTGACGCTTTGTTTGGAGATTACATCGGTGAAGTATTTGCCTTTGTGGTCGATATGGATGCTCATGCATTGCCTCGCTTTCGGAATTCATCTGCCTCAGGCATAGTGTACCCCAAACCCTGGCGAGTCACAATATATCGCGGGATGCGCGGATTCTCTTCCAGCTTTTGTCGCAGGCGGGAAATGGTGACCCACAGGATTTCCTTTTCCTCGCGGTATTGCTCTCCCCACACATTTTCCAGCAGCATTTCGTGGCTCAACGTCTCTCCCTGGTGGAGGATGAATTGCAGCAACAGGCGATACTCGATGGTGGAGAGAGGCACTTCTTCCCCTTTGAGGAAGACGATGGCGCGCCCGAGGTCGACGCGCAGATCGCCCAACTCGAACTCTGCCGGATGGCTTTCCGCCGGGCTCAGGCGGGCGCGGCGCAAATTGGCGCGCACCCGAGCCAAAAGTTCGTTGACCGAGTAGGGTTTGACGATGTAATCGTCCGCGCCGCTGTCCAGCCCCTGAACGCGGTCTTGTTCGCCGCCCCGGGCGGTGACCATGATGATCGGCACGTTGGAGAAACGCCGGATGCGCTCGCAGGTCTCCATACCATCCAGGCCGCGCATCATCACATCCAGCAGGATCAGGTCGGGAGGGTTGTTCTGCACTTTGCGGATGGCTTCCTCCCCGCTGTAGGCCACTTCGACCTGATAGCCTGCCGTCTCCAGGTTGGCTTCTACCAGGCGCACGTAGCGCGGGTCATCGTCTACAACAAGGATGCGGGCGCTCATGGGGCTTCGTCCTCGCGACTGGTGAACAACGGAATTTGCAGGTGAAACGCGGCGCCGCCGCCTTCCGCTTCGCGGACGACGAGGCGGCCTTCGTGCGCCTGCGCAATCTGGCGGCAAATGTACAGTCCCAAACCGTTGCCGGGGATGCCCGCCCGTACATGTTCTGGCAGGCGGTAAAAGCGCTCGAACACCCGCTCCCGTTCTTCTGCCGGAATGCCTTTGCCGCGGTCGCGCACGATGAGATGGGCGCAGTGGTCTTCTTTTTTCAGAATGACCTCAATGCGACCCTCAGGGGCATATTTGGCCGCGTTGGAGAGCAGGTTTTCGATGACCTGGTTCAGCCGCCGGGGATCGCCGCGCACTTCAAGCGGCTCGCCGGGCAGTTGAACGTGCAGGCGGCCGGACACGGTTTCCGGCAGGTCGTGTTCCAGATGTTCCCTGAGCAGGCCTGTCAGGTCTGTGATTTCAAAGGTCATGGGCAGCATACCGGCCTGCAGGCGGGACGAATCGAGCAGGTTGTCGATCATGGCGGCCAGGCGATCGGCTTCCTGGCTGATGATGTGGAGAAACTGGCGGCGGGTGGCTTCGTCCCAATCGGCGTCCTCGCGCAACAGGGAGGTGGCGTACCCTTTGATGAACCCCAGCGGGGTGCGCAGTTCGTGGGAGATCATAGCGATAAATTGTTCTTGCAGGCGCGAGAGGTGGCGCTCGGCTTCCAGAGCGGCGACGCGCTCCAGCAGGTTCTGGCGTTCCAGCAGTTGCTCCACCAGTTCGCCGATCAGGCTGGCGAAACGCACTTGCTGGGACAGGAAAGGAGGCCCGCCGAAGCGGATGAACACCAGGCTGTGGCGGGCGCCGTCCAGCGACTGCAGCGGGATGCCCAGAAAGTCCTGGCGCGCCAGCCGGCTTTCTGCAGGCTGCTGACCGTCTGTTTGGGAATCAATGCGCTGCTCGATGATCGGTTCGCCGCGGCGCAACGCTTCGCGCGCCACCGCCTCGCCCCAGTCGGCGTCGGCCTGCAGGGAGCGTCCGCGGCCGATGGCCCGTGCATACGTGGGCAGCAGGTGCTCGCCTCGTTCTTCGTAGAGGACAACGTTGTCGAAGATAAAGGCCGGGCGGGCCAGGCGGACGATCTCCTGTAAGGCGGCCTGCGAGTCCTGCCTTTGAATGATCACCCGCCCGATTTCGTAGAGGGCTTTGTATTCTTCCGGGCGTAGCGAGAGTTGATTGCGCTTGCTCACCCTTTCCCGTCCGCTTCCGCCGGCAGGGAAAACTCGAAGTAAGTTCCCTCGCCGACTTTCGAGCTGACGCGGATCTGCGATCCATGACTTTCCACGATCCGCTTGGCGATCGCCAGGCCGATGCCGGTGCCGCCATAACGCCGCGTGGCCGAGCCGTCCAACTGGTGAAAAGGTTCGAAGATTTCTTGCAGACGATCCTTGGGGATGCCGATGCCGCTGTCGTACACGTAGAAGGTGACGGTGCGGTTTTTGGCGAACGCCCCCAGGCGCACGTCGCCGCCTTTGTCGGTGAATTTCACGGCGTTGTCAATCAACTGGTTGAGCACCCAGAGAATTTTCTGGCGGTCGGCCCGTACGGGGGGCAATGCTTTCGCCAGCCGCGCCTGGAAGTTCAGCCCTTTTTCCTCGCAGCGGTAGCGCGCCGTTTCGCAGACCTGTTGTAGCAGGGCTTGCGTATCCACCGGCGCGAGCTGGATGTCCATTGCGCCGCGCGAGAAGGCGGAGAACTGAATCAGGTCTTCGATCAGGTTCCCCAGTCGCGCTTCGGCCTTGGCCATCACCTCCACGGCCTGGCGCTGCTCTGGGGTGAGTTCCCCCAGCGTGCCGTCGAGCAGCAATTCCAGGTAGCCGCGCAAATGCGTCAGCGGGGTGCGTAGTTCGTGGGAGATATTGGCCACGAAGTTGGATTTGAGTTGCTCCAGTTCGGCCAGGCGGGTGAGCGCCTGCTCCAGTTCCGCCGTCCGCTGGCGCACGCGCTCTTCCAGTTGCTCGTTGGCCTGTTTGAGGGCGGTTTGCAGGATCAGGATTTGTTCGGTGACGGCTTTGTCGAGTTCTTCCCGAGTGATCAGGTTGAGCTCCAGCAGCGCCTGCCCGATCCGTTTGTTTTCCCCTGCTCTCTTGCGGTTGCGCTGGTAGATCAGCGCCTGGTTCAATTCTTCCTGCGTCAGGATGCCGCGCTCGACCAGGTAATCCCCCAGGCGGGGGACGAGGATCTCCGGCGCGATCTGGTCGTCGGGGATTTCGTCAATCGCCGGCAGATCAGGCGGTTTGAGCAGCGCGGTCGCCATTTCCAGGTTGACGCCGCAGCGCTCGCAGCGGATATCTTCGCTGTGGACTTCGTAATGACAGACCGGGCAGATAACCAGTGATACCGTCATGAATGC
>RFKO01000198.1 GCA_003694235.1 Anaerolineae bacterium | reverse complement strand
CTGTACGGCAAACCCACGGTGGTCAACAACGTGGAAACCCTGACCAACGTGCCGCCCATCATCACCAACGGCGCGGCGTGGTACAAATCCCTGGGCACCGAGGACACCGCCGGGGTGAAGATTTTCAGCCTCTCCGGGCGGGTGAAAAAGCCGGGGAATTATGAACTGCCTTTTGGTACCACCTTCCGCGAACTGATCTACGAACACGGCGGCGGCATCATCGACGACCGCCCGGTGCGCGCCATCATGGCCGCAGGGGCCTCCTCCGCCCTGATCGTCGCCACCGAAGAAGCGCTGGACACCCCGATGGACTACGGCTCGGTGCGCACGCTCAACGCCGACCTGGGTTCGGCCTCGGTGATCGTGATCGACGACACCGTGAGCATGGAGTGGGTGATCAACAAGACGTTGCACTTCTTCAGCCACGAATCCTGTGGCAAATGCACCCCCTGTCGCGAGGGCACCTACTGGATGCGCCACATCATCGAGCGCATCCACGAGGGACGCGGTCGTCAGCAGGACGTGGAACTGCTGCACGCCGTCGCCCGGCAGATGCAAGGCAAATGCCTGTGCGCGCTGGGAGAGTTCTCCACCCAGGCGGTGGTCTCCAGTATCGAACGCTTCCCGCAGGATTTCCAGTCTGCGGTCAAATCCTAACTTCGTCGTGGAGTCCTTATGACCAGAGAAGTCACGCTAACCATAGACGGCAAGCAAGTCACCGTGCCCGCCGGCACCGTGATTGTGGATGCCGCCCGCAAGGCCGGCATCGACATCCCGGTGTTCTGCTATCACCCCAAGATGGAACCGGTGGGCATGTGCCGCATGTGCCTGGTGGAAGTCGGCCGCCCGATGCGCGACCGCGCCACCGGCGAACCCATCCTCGAGGAGGACGGCAGCCCCAAAATCCAGTTCGGCCCCAAACTGGAGACCGCCTGTACCGTGCCGGTCTCCGAAGGCATGGTGGTCGTCGGCCTGAGTGAGAAAGTACAGGCTGCTCGCAAAGACATCCTCGAATTTCTGCTCACCTCACACCCGCTGGATTGCCCGATCTGCGACAAGGGCGGCGAGTGTCCCTTGCAAGACCTGACCATGGCCTACGGGCCGAGCGAAAGCCGCTTCATCTATGATGAAAAGATGCACCTGGAAAAGCACGTGCCGCTGGGCGACCTGATCTACCTGGATCGGGAACGCTGCATCCAGTGCGCCCGTTGTATCCGCTTCCAGGATGAAATCGCCGGCGACGCGGTGCTGGAGTTCTACCACCGCGGCCGACATACCGACGTGATCACCAACTCCGAGCCTGGCTTCGACTCTTACTGGTCGGGCAACACCACCGACATCTGTCCGGTGGGCGCCCTCACCACGGCCGACTTCCGCTTTGGCGCCCGCCCGTGGGAACTCAAGAACGCGGCTTCGATCTGCACGCACTGCCCGGTGGGCTGCAACCTGACCTACAACACGCGCCGCGAGGCCAAATCCGGCGGCAATGTGGTGATCAAACGCGCCATGCCGCGCCAAAACGAAGAAGTCAACGAACTCTGGATTTGCGACAAAGGGCGCTTCGCCTATCACTTCGCCGAGAGCGAGGAGCGGCTGACGCAACCGCTGGTGCGCAAGAACGGCGAACTCACGCCGGTGGACTGGGACGAAGCCCTGACGCTGATCGCCAGCCAGTTCCGCAACGCCGGCGAGCGGCTGCTCACGCTGGTTGGCGGCCGCCTGCCCAACGAAGACCTGTTCAACCTCAAACAACTGACCGAAGGTCTGGGCGGGAAAGTCGCCCTGCACACCTACATGGGCGGCGGCGAATACGTTGTGCGCCACGGGCTGAGCGCCGGCTCCAACCTGGGCGACCTGGGCGCAGGCGATACCGTCATGGTGATCGCCAGTGACCTGGAAGAGGAAGCGCCGTTGTGGTATCTGCGCCTGAAGCAGGCTGCCGAGCGCGGCGCGAAACTGATCGTCGCCAACCCGCGCCCCACCAAACTGGAACGTTACGCCGGCGAGGTCGTGCGCTACACCTACGGCCAGGAGCTCTCTATCTTTGACGACCTGAAGGCCAAAGTGGCCGGGGCGACCAACCTGGTGATCTTCTTCGGCAGCGAAGGGCTGGGTCTGGCAGGCAGCAAGGCATTGGCCGCCGCCTGCGCCGACCTGTTCGTCAGCAGCGGCCACGAGAACACCAAACCCAACAACGGCCTGGTGGGCGTGTGGCCGGCGGCCAACACCCAGGGCGCCTGGGAACTCGGTTTCACCGCCGGCGCCGACCTGGGGGCCGCCAGTCTGCTCTACATCGTGGCTGCCGATCCGGTCAGCGATGACACCGCAGCAGCCGAGGCCATCCAGAACGCCGACTTCACGGTGGTGCAAGACCTCTTCCTGAGCGAAACGGCCGCGCTGGCGGATGTGGTGCTGCCCGCGCAGGCGCAGGTAGAGCGCGAGGGAACGTTCGTCTCCGGCGAGCGTCGCCTCCAGCGCTTCTACCCGATCGTGACCGCGCCGGGACAGACACGCCCCGATTTCGACATCGCCGCCGCCATCGGCGAGAAACTGGACATCGAACTCAAAGGCCGCTTCCCCTCCCTGGTCTTCCCGCAAATTTGCGCTCAGGTGCCCGCCTTCGCGGGGCTGACTTACCAGAAACTGGCCGAGGTGCATCCGCAATGGCCGCTGGTGGATCGCAGCGACCGCTACTATGGCGGCACATCCTACGGCAACCAGCAAGGTCTGGGCGTGCATCTCCAGGCAGCCGAAGCAAGGGAGATCCCTGCCGCGCCGACTGCGCCCGCGCTGCCGGAGGCCGAGATCATCGCCGTACCGGTCACCACGCTGTACGATCACGGTCGTATGGTGGCCGCCTCGCCCGTCCTGCAACCCCGCTTACGCAAACCGTTCATCCGCCTGCACCCGGCAGACGCGCAGAAGCTCAAGACAACCGACGGCATGACGGTCGGTCTGGCAGTGGACGGCGGGCCGGTGGCGCCGGTCCTGGTGATTGAAGACCCGGCCGTGCCGCAAGGTTTCGCCCTGGTCGCGCGCAGCATGGGCGTCCCCATCCACCAACCGGCGACCTTCGAAATCCGCATCGCGGAAACCAGCATGGCATAAGGCGAGGTGATTCATGGACACCGCATTACTGATTGAATGGCTGATCAAATCCGTCATCCTGCTGTTCTTCGGGTTGACCGGCTTTGCCTATCTGACCCTGCTGGAGCGGCGGGCGCTGGCACGCATCCAGGTGCGCATCGGGCCGAACCGCGCCGGGCCCTGGGGGCTGCTCCAGCCGCTGGCCGACGGGATCAAACTGATCTTCAAAGAGGAACTGATCCCCCCGCTGGCCGATAAACCGTTGTTCATCCTGTCGCCCATCCTGACCGTTCTTCCGGCGCTGATCATCTGGGCAGTCATCCCCTGGGGACGCCAGATTGTGATCGCCGGGCGGGAGATCAACCTGTATCTGACGGATATCAACGTGGGCGTGCTGTATCTCACCGCCGTGGCTTCGATCGCGGTGTACGGCATCACGCTCGCCGGCTGGTCTTCGAACAACAAATACGCTTTGCTGGGCGGCCTGCGCTCCTCGGCGCAAATGGTGAGCTACGAACTGGCGCTCGGCCTGGCCTTCCTCGGGCCGATCATGCTGGCCGGTTCGATGAGCCTGGTGGACATTGTGGAGGCGCAAAAGAACCTCTGGTTCGTCGTGCCGCAATTCCTGGGCTTCATCATTTTCCTGCTGGCCGGGCTGGCAGAAGTCAACCGTGCGCCCTTCGATATGCCGGAGGCAGAACAGGAGCTCACCGCCGGTTACCACACCGAATACTCCGGCATGAAGTTCGCCCTGTTCTTCATGGCCGAATACATCAAAATGATCGCCATCTCGGCGATCGCGGCGACGCTCTTCCTGGGCGGCTACCGACTGCCGTTCATCGACCTGCCCCCTATCCTCGACCCCGTGGTGTTGTTCATCAAGATATTCGTGCTGGTCTTCGGCATGATCTGGGTGCGGGCGACATTACCCCGCCTGCGCTACGACCGGCTGATGGCCCTCGGCTGGAAGGTGTTGCTGCCGCTGGCCCTGGTGAACGTGTTTATCACCGCTGTAATAATGGTATTTACAGGGTAATGTAAGGAGCAAATCATGGCATTACCTGAACGAGCTCAAGTACAAGAAATTCTGCGCGGGATGTGGATCACCTTCCGCTCGATGTTCGAGAAACCGGTGACCATCCAGTATCCAGAAGTCAAACGCCGCATCCACACCCGCTTCCGCGGCCGTCACGTACTCAACCGCTACGAAAACGGCCTGGAAAAGTGCATCGGCTGTTCGCTGTGCGCCGCGGCCTGTCCCGCGGATGCCATCTTCGTCGAATCGGCCGAAAACACGGACGAGGAACGCTATTCCCCCGGCGAGCGCTACGCCAGCACGTATGAAATCAACATGCTGCGTTGCATTTTCTGCGGCTACTGCGAGGACGCCTGCCCTACTCAGGCCATCACGCTGGAGGATAACTACGAACTCTCCTTCACCAGCCGACGGGATGCCATCTACACCAAAGAGCGTCTGCTGGTGCCGGTGCCGGAAGGCGGCAAACCAACGCCGCAAAAAGTCGAGCCAGGCGTATTCACGCGCGCCGTCCCCGAGATGGCGGACCCGACCGACTGACTCGGCAAAAGGAGTAGAGAACATGACATCTGAATTGATCACCTTTCTCTCTCTGGCAGTGATCTCCGTCGCCTCCGCGCTGGGGATGCTGTTCAGCCGCAACGCGGTGTACTCAGCGCTCTACCTGATTGCCAATTTCATCACGGTTTCGATCTTCTACCTGATCCTGGGCGGGGCGTTCATCGCCATGAGCCAGGTGGCGGTGTACGCCGGCGCCATCATGGTGTTGTTCCTGTTCGTCATCATGCTGCTGGGCGCCGAGAAACTGGGCCAAAGCAAAACGCTGGCCTGGCAACGTCCGCTGGCCATCGTG
>RFKO01000197.1 GCA_003694235.1 Anaerolineae bacterium | reverse complement strand
GGCGGGATCAGCACCGAGATCGCCTGCTTCTCCACGCGCAGATGGATCTCCTCGTCGCCCGTCACCGGTTCGCCGTCCACCTGTACGTACAACGGCGCGGTGGAGCGCAGGCGCAATTCACGGAAAGGAATGCAGCGGGCGTGTTCCGAATGGACATGCTTGCCCGACCACAAAGCCCAGGCGTGGTTGAGGGCCTCCAGCAACGAATCACCGGCGAAGAGCCACAAATCCATTTCGCCGTCATCCAGACGGGCCGAAGGCGAGATTTCGGCGATGCCGCCGGCGTACAGATGAATATTGCTGGCCACGGCCAGCAAAAAGCGGCCGCGGATCTGCTCGCTATCGGTCAGCACCTGCAAATCCAGCCCGCCGACGGTGTAAGCCTGCTGCACCACAGTCGCCGCGTACTGCGCCACGGCAAACTGTTTTTCCCACCGTTTGCGCGGTTCCATGCGATGCACGGTGAAGGCATCCAAACCCACGCCTCCCCACAAGAGGAAAGGATACTGATTACAAAAACCGACATCCATGCGATACAGCCGCGCCTGCCTATAGCGACGGGCGCTTTCCTCCAGCGCCATCCAGCGCGTCCATCCCAGCGCGGGCAAACCAATCTCCTGCGCCCACACGTTCGCCGTGCCGGCCGGCAACACCGCGAGGGCCGTCTCGCTGCCCAGCAAACCGCGCAAAGCATAATTGATCGAGCCATCTCCACCGGCAATGAATACCGTTTCGGCGCCGGCCTCGGCTGCGGCGCGCGAGAGATGAGCGATATGTTCACCGTTATGAGCGACCATCAGTTCAATATCCCAGCCCTGCGCACGCAAGACGTGCGCCGCCCGCTCAATCAACAAGCGGGAGGGAAAACGACCGGCTGCAGGGTTGTAAATCAGATGGGCAGGTTTCACAGGCACTTTTCCTGACAAGAGAGGATGGCGGACAAATGGTACAATTAGAGCGACACAAGTTCCCCAATTGTAACCGATAACGTGGAAAATCTACTCAATCAACGCTACACACTGGTAAAACCGCTGGGAAGAGGCGGTATGGCGGTGGTTTACAAAGGTCGCGACCGCATGCTGGAACGCGACGTAGCCATCAAGGTGCTGCGCGCCAGTTTTTCACGCGATCCCAACTTCCGCGAGCGCTTCCGCCAGGAGGCCAAAGCGGCTGCCAACCTCTCCCACCCCAACATCGTGACGGTATACGATTTCGGCGTGGATCAGGGGCGCCTGTTCATCGTGATGGAATACGTGCCCGGCATGACGTTGAAAGAATACATCCAGAAGCGCGGGCAGCTTTCCACCGCACGTGCGCTCTCGCTGGCGATTCAGGCCTGCGCCGGTATTGGCTATGCGCACCGCGCTGGCCTGGTACACTGTGATGTCAAGCCCCAAAACATGCTGGTCACCCCCGACCGACGCCTGAAAGTCACCGACTTCGGCATCGCGCGCGCCCTGGCCTCCATCCATCCCGATGAACAATCCCATGTCGTCTGGGGTTCGCCGCAATACTTTTCCCCTGAGCAGGCCAGCGGACGCGCCCCCTCCCCGGCATCCGATGTCTACAGCCTGGGCGTCACCCTGTTCGAGATGCTCACCGGCCGCTTGCCTTTCGAGGCCGAAAGCGGCGCCGAACTCGCCCGCTTACACCGCGAAGCACCGCCGCCATCGCCACGCCGTTTCCGCCCCGACCTGAACGAAGACATCAACCGCGTCATCCTCAAGGTGCTCTCCAAAGAGCCTTCCCGGCGTTACCGCACTGCCGACCAGCTGGGACGCGTGCTGGTCACCGTGTCCAAACGCCTGGAAGGCGCGGAGAGCGCGCCCAGCCGCCCTGCCCCAGCCGCCTCTCAGCCACAACAACCTGCACCCCCGCCGCCCCCACAACCGATTTATACTCCTCCGGTCACCTCCACCCTGCCACCGCCTGACCCCCTGGAGGTAGATTGGGGCACCGCCCTGCTCGGCCTGCTGGCTTTGCTGGCCGTCGGCGGCCTGATCCCCTTCTGGTTGTACATTTACTTCACCCTCAACCCATAAACGCCCATACGCGCAAGACGTTCAACTCCCGGAAGAAGTTGAACGTCAGATCGCGGGCAAGTAAAAACCGGCCTGTTTCAGCCGGTCTTTACCATCGTGCGGATGCAGCGGGTGCACAGCGTTTTGCGAACTGCCCGCCCGTTTTCAAACACCGTCACTTTTTGCAGATTTGGTTTGAACTTACGGTTGGTCGATTTTTTCGACCACGGCACATTGCGGCCAAAAGTGGTCTTTTTTCCACAGTTCTGACAGACAGCCATCTTGCCTCTTCCTTTCACAGCGAAATTTGATACAACGTATTATAATTACGCCGTTCCAACAACCGGCAAATCTTACCACACAAAGGGCGCACTTACAAGCGGAAAACCTATGACCAACGAACTGACCTCCATCGGTGGAATTCACGTTTCCCCGCAGGCCATTGCCACCATCGCCTACCAGGCCGCGCTCCGCTCCTACGGCGTGGTGGGCATGGCTTCCAAGAATCTGGCCGACGGCCTGTCACACTTACTGACCAGGGATCCAACGCACGGCGTGGAAGTCCGCTTCGACGATGACCAGATCAACATTGACCTGTACATCATCGTTGAGTACGGCACGCGCATCAAATCTGTGGCCGCCAGCGTGGCCAACACCGTGCGCTACAACGTCGAAAAAGCGCTTGGTATCCCGGTAAACGAAGTCAACGTCCACGTGCAGGGGTTGCGATTCAGCGACGACGAAGAGTAACCCCGCCTGTCGGGGAATCCCATCTGTTCTTATCGAGGAGCTTTTATGACCAAACCCGCAGATTCACCCGCCGGGAAGGGGAAAACCCGTCCGATAGACGGGCAGATGTTCAAAAAACTGGCCGAAGCCGCGTTGACCTGGCTGCGCACCAATCAGGAGACCGTCAACGCCTTGAACGTTTTCCCCGTCCCGGACGGCGATACCGGCACCAACATGGTGCTGACCATGCAATCGGCCTACAACGAGATAGAGCATTCCGGCGAGCGGGCGATCGGCAAAGTGGCCGCCGCGCTGGCGCACGGCGCGCTGATGGGCGCGCGCGGCAACTCCGGGGTGATTCTCTCCCAATTGTGGCGCGGCTTCGCCCACGCCCTGGCAGACAAAGACGTGCTCACCGCTTCTGATCTGGCGCAGGCTTTCGCCAGCGCGCGCGACACCGCCTACAAAGGGGTGGTACGCCCGGTGGAAGGCACCATCCTGACCGTGGCGCGCGAGACGGCCGAGGCGGTGGCCAAAGCCCTGGAGAGCACCGACGACCCGCTCACCCTGCTGGAAATTGCCGTGCAGGCCGCAGACGAATCCGTCCAGCGCACACCAGAGCTGCTCGACGTGCTCAAAGAGGCCGGCGTGGTGGACTCCGGCGGTAAAGGGTTGTTCTTCATCCTGGAAGGCATGTTACGCTTCGCGCAGGGCAAACCGCTGGATACCGCTGTCACCACCGTCAAACCGCTGGCCGCGCTCAATCTGGATGAAGCCATGCAATCCGTCGAACCCGGCCAGGACTTCGAGGTGGTGGTGGATTTCCGCCCGCATCAACCGCTGCAACTGGAGAAGTTCTACAACGACCTGGAAAAGATGGGCACCTCCATCCAGATCGGCGAGGGCGACGGCATCTATCGCATGCACATCCACGTGCCCACGGAGAAGCGCTACGAACCCATTGATTACACCATGTCGCTGGGGACGATCACCAAAGTACACATCGAAAACCTGCTGGCGCAGATGGATGAAATCAACGCCGGGCAGCAGCAAGCGTTCAAGCTACAGCCCGTGGAGCCGGGGCAGATCGCCGTGGTCGCCGTCGCGCCTGGCCCCGGCATCGCCAATGTGTTCGCCAGCCTGGGCGCAGCCGCCATCATCGAAGGCGGGCAGACGATGAACCCCAGTACGCAGGAGATCCTCCAGGCCTTCGAAAACCTGCCCACCGATAAAATCATCATCCTGCCCAACAACAAGAACATCCACATGGCCGCCCAGGCCGCCACTGAGGTGACGGTCAAACGCGCCGCGGTCATCCCCACCCGCAGCGTCCCCCAGGGGTTGAGCGCCATGCTGCGCCTGGTGCCCGACGGAGACTTCGACCAGGTGGTGGAATCCATGACCGCGGCCATCGAGGACGTGGAAACCGGCGAGATCACCACAGCCACTCGCAACGCCGAGATCGATGGCGTGAAAGTGCAAGAAGGCCAGATCATCGTGTTGCACAACAACAAACTGGTGCACGCCTGCGACGACCTGACCGACGCCTGCATGGCCTTCCTGGAGAAGGCCGGCGCCTCGGATTACGAACTGATCACCCTGTTCTACGGCGCCGAACTGCCTGCCCCAGAAGCCCACCGCATCGCCGACCGCATCCGCGAGACCTACCCCGACCTGGAGGTCGAAGTCCAGGAGGGTGGTCAGCCGCACTACCACTTCATCATCGCGCTGGAATAGATGAGCATCGCGATCGTCACCGACAGCACAGCCGACCTCCCTGCCGACCTGTGCGAGCGCTACAACATCGAGGTCATCCCCGCGCTGGTGGTGATGGACGGTGAGAGTTATCGCGACGGCATAGATATCTCGCGTCGCGAGTTCTATCAACGCCTGTCGCGCTTGCGCGGCCCGGCCACCACAGCCACGCCTTCCCCCGGCGTTTTCCAGGAAGTGTACGAACGGCTGCTCTCCCAGGGAGCACAGCGCGTGCTTTCCATCCACATTGCCCGCCCTCTCAGCGGCATGGTGGATACTGCCAGCATGGCGGCGCGCGAGTTCGGTCAGCGCGTCCAAATCTGGGATAGCCGCTCGCTTTCCATGGGCCTGGGCTTTCAGGTGCTGGCCGCGGCCGAAAGCGCTCAGGCAGGCATGTCGCTGGGCGGCATCCAGGAAAAACTGCACGACCTGATTGGCCGGATACGGGTCATAGCCATGCTGGACACGCTGGAGCACGTCCGCCGCTCCGGGCGCGTCTCCTGGATCACCGCCCGACTGGGATCGCTCCTGCGAGTCAAATTGTTCGTCGAGGTGACCGACGGCGCGGTGCTCAACCTCGGTCAGGCGCGCACGCGCGCCAAAGGCATCGCCCACCTCAAATCCCTGTTACGCGGGCTGATGCCTGTCGAGCGCCTGGCCATTCT
>RFKO01000196.1 GCA_003694235.1 Anaerolineae bacterium | reverse complement strand
GCCGGCTGCGCCATCGGCGAGGAGTTCATGGAGACCGGCCGCGACGCCCTGGTGATTTACGACGATCTTTCCAAACACGCCTGGGCGTATCGTCAGGTTTCCCTGTTGCTGCGCCGTCCGCCCGGCCGCGAGGCTTACCCCGGCGACCTGTTCTACCTGCACTCGCGCTTGCTGGAACGCGCCGCCCGTCTGGCCAATCACTATGTCATCGTACCCAAAGATTTTGACGCCGAAGAGGCTGAGCCTGGTGATGGCGTGGATGGCAAGGTGTATAAAGGCCCACTCTCTCGTCACGATGCCGAGCGGGCGCTGAAGGCAATGGAAAACGCCGCCGATTACAAGATTGTCAAGGTCAAGGGCACCGGCGGTTCGCTCACCGCGCTGCCCATCATCGAGACGCTGTTGGGCGATGTCTCCGCCTACGTGCCCACTAACGTGATCTCGATCACCGACGGGCAGATTTACCTGGAGAACAACCTGTTCTATGCCGGTATCCGTCCGGCCGTCAACGTTGGTCTGTCGGTTTCGCGCGTGGGCGGTGACGCGCAGACCAAAGCGATGAAGCAGGTGGCCGGTCGCCTGCGCCTGGATATGGCCGCCTTCCGCGAGCTGGCAGCCTTTGCGCAGTTCGGCTCCGATCTGGACGCAGCCACGCAGGCCCGCCTGAACCGCGGTCAGCATCTGCAAGAGATCCTTAAGCAACCGCAATACGCCCCCGTGCCGCTGGAGAATCAGGTGATCACGATCTACGCCGGCACGCATGGCTATGCGGATGATGTTCCGCTGGAGCGGATGCGCGAGTGGGAAGAGGCGTTGAATCGCTTCATGGCAACCTCCTACCCCGAGGTGGGCAAGGCGATTGTGGAAGAAGGGCGCATCTCTGATGAGACCGAGGCGCTGATGGTCAAAGCGCTGGACGAGTTCAAAGCCGGATGGCGGTAAACGGTCAGAAAGTCTGTTGTGCACGGGCTTACTGATCGCCAGACACGGAAGAGACAGGTATGGCTAGCGCAAGAGAAGTAAAACTTCGTATCCGCAGCGTGAAGAACATCTCGCAGGTGACCCGCGCCTTGCAGGCGGTTTCGGCCAGCAAGGTGCAGAAGGCCATGCAGGCGATGTATCGCACGCGCCCTTACGCCACCAAGGCATGGCAGGTGCTCACCCACCTCGCCGACCAGCCGGGGCGTTCCCAGTTGCATCCGCTGCTGGCGCCGCGGGATGAAGTGAAAAACACACTGGTGGTACTGATTAGCGGTGACCGCGGTCTGGCCGGCGCGTATAACACGAACATCGTCCGTTTCACCTTGCAAAGATTTCGCGATTACCCAACGCCGGTGCGATACATCACCGTTGGGCGCAAAGGCCGCGATATGATGATCCGCCGGGGGCAGGACATCCTGGCTGAGTTTAGCAATCTCCCCGCTGCGCCGCAGTTCGCCGACGTGTCGGCCATTGGGCGGCTGGCGGTGGATGAATTCCTGGCGGGGCGGGCGGATGAGGTTTACCTGGTGTACACCGATTTCGTCAACATGATGACCCAGGTGCCCACGATGAAGAAGCTGCTGCCGCTGGAAGTGGATAGCGGCGAGGAACGCGTGGAAACTTTTTCCCTGGAGCGTCAGGGCCCGCCGGCAGCCTATATCTACGAGCCGGGGCAGGACGAGATCCTGGACGAGATCGTGCCGCGCTTTACCGCCTTGCAGGTTTATCAGGCGGTGATGGAATCGCTGGCCAGTGAGCACGCTGCCCGCATGGTGGCCATGAAGAACGCCACCGACAACGCCACCGAACTGGCGGCGGCGTTGCAATTGCAGTACAACAAGGCGCGGCAGCAGAGTATTACCAGTGAGATGCTCGATATCGCCGGTGGTGCAGAGGCACTGGCGAAAGGCGGATAGGTGACTTCAGAAATTGATTCCGGCCTCAGGTCGGATGAGAAAGGATCGGAGGCAAGCATGGCAAAGGCTACAGGCCGAATTACTCAAATCCAGGGGGGTGTGGTGGATGTGGAGTTCCCTGCCGGGGTGCTCCCTGAGATTTACGAGGCGCTGGAAGTGCCGCGCGAGGGACAGGATACCCTGGTTCTGGAAGTTGAAAAGCATCTGGGCAACAACTGGGTGCGCTGTGTGGCGATGGACACCACCGATGGCCTGCAACGAGGCGTCGAGGTGCATGCCACCGGTGCGCCGATCCGCGTGCCGGTGGGCGAACCCACCCTGGGGCGCGTCTTCAACGTGCTGGGGCGCCCGGTGGACGAAGCCGGCCCGGTGGAGGCCGACTTGTACTACCCCATCCATCGCCCTGCTCCGCCGTTTGAAGAGCAGTCCACCCGCGTGGAAGTGTTCGAGACCGGCATTAAGGTGATTGACCTGATCGCACCCTTCACCAAAGGCGGCAAGACCGGCATCTTCGGCGGCGCCGGGGTGGGCAAGACGGTGATCATCATGGAGTTGATCCGCTCGGTGGCCATGGAGCATGAGGGCAACTCGGTGTTCGCCGGCGTGGGTGAGCGCACCCGCGAAGGCACGCAGTTGTACCGCGAAATGCTCGAATCCGGCGTGATGAAGGATACCGTGATGGTGTACGGGCAGATGAACGAGCCGCCCGGCGTGCGCTTGCGCGTGGCGCTGAGCGCCCTCTCGATGGCGGAGTACTTCCGCGATCAGGGCCGCGATGTGTTGCTGTTCATCGATAACATCTTCCGCTTCTCGATGTCCGGTTCCGAAGTGTCGGCATTGCTCGGGCGCATGCCCTCGGCGGTGGGTTACCAGCCCACCCTGGCGACCGAGATGGGTGAACTGCAGGAGCGGATTACCTCCACGCGCAAAGGCTCGATTACCTCGATGCAGGCGGTGTACGTGCCGGCGGATGACTACTCCGACCCGGCGCCGGTGGCCACCTTCACGCACCTGGACGCGACGATTGCGCTGGAGCGCTCCATTGCCGAGAAGGGTATCTACCCCGCGGTTGACCCCCTGGCTTCGACCTCGCGCATCCTCGACCCGTTGATCGTGGGCGAGGAGCACTATCGCACCGCCCGCGAAGTCCAGGCCGTGTTGCAGCGCTACAAAGACTTGCAGGACATCATCGCCATCCTGGGTATTGATGAACTGAGCGAAGATGACAAACTGATCGTGGCCCGCGCGCGTAAGATCGAGCGTTTCTTCTCCCAGCCGTTCTTCGTGGCCGAGCAGTTCACCAACCTGCCGGGCAAATACGTCCCCATCCACGAGACCGTGCGCGGCTTCCGCGAGATTCTGGATGGCAAGCACGACGATCTTCCCGAAGAAGCTTTCATGATGGCCGGCACGATCGACGACGTGGTCGAGAAAGCCCGCCAGATGGAAGCGGTCTGATAAATTGGGGTGTGCGTCTTCACACCGAAGACGCACACCTGCCTGTTTCGCTTGGCGAAGGAAGGATGGAAAGGTCGTATGCCCATTCGTTGTGAAATCGTTTCCCAGGATCGGATGCTGTTCGAGGGGGATGCAGATATGGTGGTTCTGCCGGGGACGGCAGGCGAGATGGGGATTCTCCCCAATCATGCGCCGCTGCTCTCCACCCTGGGATATGGGGTGATCAAGGTGCGTTATCAGGGTGAAGAGGAGATCTTCACCGTGGCAGGCGGTGTGGTGGAAGTGCGCCCGGATATCGTCACCGTGCTGGCCGATCGCGCCGAAAACGTCCGCGAGATTGATGTGGCGCGGGCCGAGGCCGCAATGGAGCGGGCGCGTAAATATCTGGAAGAAGGTCCGCCGCCGGATACGGATGAGTATCTTCGTATGGAAGCGGCGCTCCGGCGCTCACAATTGCGCCTGGAGGCGGTGCGCCGCTACCGCAAGAGCCGCTCAGGCCCCGATCTCGCCGGAGTGCTTGAGGATCAGGATTAGGCGCATTCATGGCCGGTTTTTCGAAAGACCTCGGGGTGGACCTCGGGACGGTTTATACGCGTATTGCCGAAGGGGGCAAGGTGATCCTGCAGGAACCCACCGTCGTGACCATCGCTCTGGACGAACTCAAGATCGTGGCCCTCGGCACGGAGGCCGAGGAGATGTACGGCCGCGTCCCGGAAACGCTCGAGGTGGCCTATCCCTTGCAGAGCGGTGTGATCGCCGATTACGAGGTCGCCGAAAAACTGCTGGAATATCTGATCGGCAAGGTCAGCAGCCCGGTGCGTATGTTCCGCCCACGGGTGATGATCTCTCTGCCGTATGATGTCACCAGCGTGGAACGCCGCGCTGTGCATGAGGCGGCCATGGAGGCTGTGCGGCGCGAAGTGTTGCTCATCCAGCAGCCGATGGCGGCCGCGCTGGGCGTGGATCTGCCGTTTCACACCCCGACCGGCAATATGATCCTCTGTCTGGGCGGCGGCACCAGCCAGGCGGCTGTGCTCTCGATGTATGGCATCGTTTCCGCCGAAACCGCGCGGGTGGGCGGTTTGGACCTGGACGAGGCCATCGCCACGTACGTGCGGCGCAAGTACGGTCTGGTGATCGCTCAGCCAACGGCCGAGCGCATCAAGAAGACCATTGGCGCCGCGGTGGCGCAGGAGGAAGAGGCCAGCATGGACGTGCAGGGGCAGGATCAGGTCACCGGCCTGCCGCGCCCCCTGAACCTGACCACCGGCGAGGTGGTGGAAGCGATGCAAGGCCCACTCATGGAGATCGTCGAAACGGCGCGGCGAGTGCTGGAGAAGACGCCCCCCGAACTGGTGTCGGATATTATTGACCGCGGCATTGCGCTGACCGGCGGTACAGCTTTGTTGAAAGGAATCGACAAGCTCTTGACGCGCGAGCTGGGAGTCCCTGCTTATCTGGTGGATAACCCAACCACATGCGTGGCGGAAGGTGCCTCCATCGCCTTACGGCCGGATGTGTACGCCAAGATACGGCGCAACCTGCCGCCGGTGTGAATCGAAAACGCCCCGTCGCACAGACGGGGCGTTCTTGTTTATTCGAGATAATAGGTCATCTTTTGCAGCCGGGTGGCCGGGTCTATGTACTCCACATGCACGTCCTCTGGCACCGAGAGTTGCACGGGGGCGTAATTTAAGATGGCCTTGACTCCGGCCTCCACCAGTTGGTCGGCGACCTCCTGAGCGTGATCGGCCGGTACGGCGATCATCGCAATCTTCACCCCGGCTTCACGGATGGTTTGAACCATTTCGGCGGTATCCTGCACGATCAGATTCCCAACCTTTTTCCCGATTTTGGCAGGGTCGTTGTCGAAAATCAAGGTGGCCTGGAAGCCGCGGTTGACGAAGCCTTTATAGTGCGCCAGCGCGCTGCCGACATCGCCCGCGCCTACGATGGCCACATCCCACACTTTGTTGATGTTCAGGATCGCCCGTAACTGCTTGCTCAGGTACTCGACATGATAGCCGGTGCCTTGTTTGCCGAATTCGCCGAATTGGGACAGGTCTTTGCGGATTTGCGCGGCAGAGAACCCCAGTCTGGCGCTCAGATCTTTGGAGGAGGTAATCTTTTGCCCGGCCTGTTGCATGCGCTCCAACGCCCGGAGATAGATGGGGAGACGACCGATGATGATATCAGGGATTGCTTTTTTCGCCATGGGCTTTCTCCGTCTTTGGTGAGTAACCTGTGGATTGTACCGGCGCTTTGCTTGAGGAAGCGACCATGTGCCGGGAAGTGTGGGAATTATAGCACAATGTTGCGGGTATAATTGGGGTATGTTCATAGACGAGATCGAGATTGTTGTTCGTTCGGGGCGGGGGGGCGCCGGCGTGGTGCACTTTCGCCGCGAGAAGTATGTGCCCTTAGGAGGCCCGGATGGCGGGGATGGCGGCAAAGGCGGCGATGTGGTGCTGCAAGTGGACCCGCGCCTGAACACGCTTTCGCACTTCCGCCGGCAGAAGCGTTATCACGCTCAGAACGGCGCCGCCGGCGGCGGCAACAACCGCACTGGAAAATCAGGCGAAGACCTGGTATTGCCCGTCCCGCCGGGTACGCTGGTCTACGATGCAGAGAGCGGTGACGTACTGGGTGATTTGGTAGAAGCAGGGCAGACGCTGGTGGTGGCGCGCGGTGGGCGCGGCGGGCGCGGCAACGCCCGTTTTGCCTCCTCCACCAACAAAGCCCCGCGCATTGCAGAGAAAGGTGAGCCGCCGCAGGAACGTCGCCTGCGCCTGGAACTCAAATTGCTGGCCGATGTCGGTCTGGTGGGCGTACCCAACGCCGGTAAATCCACTTTCCTGGCGGCGGTGACCAACGCGCGCCCCAAGATCGCGCCTTATCCCTTCACCACGCTGGTGCCCAACCTGGGGGTGGCGCAGCTGGATGTGGAAACCACGCTGGTGCTGGCCGATATCCCCGGCCTGATCGAGGGCGCTCATCAGGGGGTTGGCCTGGGACATGAGTTCCTGCGGCACATTCAGCGCACCCGCGTGCTGATTCATTTGCTGGATGGTCTCGCGGAAGACCCCTGGCTGGATTTTGGTCAGATCAACAGCGAACTGGCGCTTTTCGACCCGCATCTGGCCGAGAAGCCGCAGCTGGTGGCTTTCAACAAGATGGATATGCCGCAGGCAGCCGAGCGCTGGCCGGGCGTTCAAGAGCGCTTGCAGGCCGAAGGTTATGAAGTGTTCGCTATCTCGGCGCTGACGGGGGAAGGCGTGCGCCGGGTGCTCTACCGCGCACATCAACTGCTGGATGAACTGCCTCCCGTCGAGCAGGCGGTGGCTTTGCCCGTCTATCGGCCGGAGAGCGATCCCCGCGAGTTCTCGATCGAAAGGACGCCTGATGGTGGTTATCGGGTGATTGGCGAGGCTATCGAGCGAGCCGCGGCGATGACGTATTGGGAGTATGATCAGTCCGTGCGGCGCTTTCAGCGTATTCTCGAGACGCTGGGTGTTGATCAGGCTTTGCGCGAGGCCGGAGTGCAGCCGGGAGATAGCGTTTTCATCGGGGAATTCGAACTGGAATGGAGCGAGTGAAATTCGGCGTTTTTGGCGGCACCTTCGATCCCCCACACAACGGCCATTTGGCGCTGGCGCGGGCCGCCCGGCGCGCCTTAGGGCTGGATGCCGTGCTGTGGGTTCTCACGCCCATGCCGCCTCACAAACCCGACCGTGAGTTTGCCCCGCTGGCAGATCGTCTGGCTATGGTGCAGGCCATCGTGGGACGCGAGCCGGCTTTTCTGTTGTCGCGTGTGGATATCGACCGTCCGCCGCCCCACTTCGCCGTCGACACCATGCACCTGTTGCGACAACAAAATCCGGAGGCGGAATTGATTTACCTCATGGGAGAGGATTCGTTGCGCGATCTGCCTTTCTGGCATCGGCCGAAGGAATTTCTCTCGGTATGCGATGCGCTGGGGGTGATGCGCCGCCCCGGTGTGCAGGTGGACCTGACGGCCCTGGAGCGCGTTTTGCCCGGCGTGGGGGCGAAAATTCGCTGGGTGGAAGCGCCGTTGTGCGCGCTCGCTTCTTCCGAGATACGGCGGCGGATCCAGCGGGGAGAATCCGTGGAAGCGTATCTCCCCCCGCCGGTGCTGGAAATCGTCGAGAGGCGCCGTTTGTATCGTTGACTCCATTGCAAAGAGGTCGGGGTCACCGCAGGGAAAAAATTGAGGATGTACTTCAATTGTGCGTGATGCTTTGAGGCAGCGCCAGTGGGGCATAAGTCGGACTTATGCGCAGGGCGGCCTTGCTTGACGCCAGGTCTATAATTCAGGTAAACTCAAAAGGCAGGGAGCAGGCTGGCTGATGTCTACGGGAGTGGTGTGGGATGGATGTGCAGGCTGTTTATTCGGTGGGTGTGCCGGAAGGGCAAGATGTGCTCCAGGTTCGCTTTTTTGGAACGTTAGAATTGTGGCGCTCTTCTGCAGCTCTCCCGCTACCCCGTTTCGCGGTTTCCCAATCTTTATTGGCGTACCTGCTGCTCTACAACGATCGCCCTCACGCCCGCGTCAAACTGGCGGGCACTTTCTGGCCGGAATTGCCCGAGGCCCGGGCGCGTGCCGCTCTACGCCGCCATCTGTGGGATATTCGCCGCGCCATGGGTGATTGGTTGATCCTCTCTGACCGCGAAAAAGTCTGGCTGGCAGAAGATATTCCTTTGTGGCGTGATGTCACCGCTTTTGAAGACGCTCTCAGTGAGGGCACGTTGCATTCGCTCTCTTCCGCTTTGTCGCTTTACCGCGGGCGGTTCCTGGAGGGGTTTTATGATGATTGGGCCTTGCTGGAGAGCGAGCGTCTGCACGAAGCTTATCTTCAGGCGTTGCATCAGTTGATCGCGCTGACCAAGAACAGGGGGGATTACGAAGCGGCGCTCACGTACGCCCGCTCGCTGGTGAGCGCAGATCCTTTACTGGAATCTGCCCATCGGGAAATTATGCATCTGTGCTATCTGCTGGGCAGGCCGGAGGCAGCTCTGCGACAATTTGAGCGCTGTTGCGAGCTTTTGAAGCGTGAATTGGGGGTTGAGCCGCAGGCAGAAACGCTCGCCTTGGCGCGTGAGATCAGCGCGCGCGGCGGGGTAGATATTCATCTGGATCTGACCGGTGCGTCAGCGACGGAAATTCCTTATGCGTTGGAGCCGAATATTCCCATGCCCCTCATCGGCAGAGATGAAGAGCGGCAGCGGTTGGTGGAGCTTATGCAGGCCGCATTTCAGGGTCAAGGCGGCCTGGTGTTGCTGGGCGGCGAGGCAGGTGTTGGCAAGAGCCGCCTGCTTCGGGCGTTGGCCGGCGATGCCGAGTGGTATGGCGCTACCGTGTTGTGGGGGCGCACGCCAGAACCCGGCCTGGGGACAACATACCATGCCTTGCGCGAGGCAGTAACCTCCCTGTTCGATCTATACGGTGTTGAACCCCTGATGCAGCACACCAACATCATCTGGTTGCAAGCAGCCGCCCCCTTGATCCCCATGCTGGCTGAAATGCTGTCCGACTATCCGCCTCTGCCGCCGCTCGGTGAGGAGCATGCCCGCACCCGCTTATTCGAGGCGTTTGCACACATTATTCTGGCAGCCAGCCGTATAAGGCCTGTGCTGATTTTGCTGGAAGACCTGCATTGGAGTGATCCCGCGTTGCAGGCGGTGTTGAGGTTCCTTGCTCCTCGCTTGTCAGAGGGACGGGTTTTGGTGG
>RFKO01000195.1 GCA_003694235.1 Anaerolineae bacterium | reverse complement strand
GGCAGGTCGGTGGACAGGCGGGTGAGCCGCGGCGATGGGGGAAGCGTCGCCGCGGAATCGCCTGTGGCTGCCTCCTGAATGGTTTGGACAAAGCCGCTCCAGCCGTTTTCCTGCCCGTCGTCGGCCTGCTGTTTCAGAATGTGCATGCGCAGGGAGAGCAGTTGGCCGGATTTGTGGATGAACTGCAAGATGGCTTCGCTGTGCGGCGCGGCGCGCTCGAGCACGGCTTTCAGATAGCGTTGCGATTCAGGCGCCAGGCGGAAGGAAGTCAGCGGCTGCCCGATGAATTCCTCCGCTGCGATACCCAACACCTCTTCCACCTCCGGGCTGCAGGCGGTGTAGATGCCGCGGGCATCGCACGCCCAGGTCCACCCTTGCAGTGGATACTCGTCTGCCGGCGAAGATGCGGTGATCTCTTGAAGTTCGGCAAACAGTTGTTTAAGCCGTTTGCGTAACGCTTTCTGTTCGGACATATTGCAGAATCTCCTGCGCCAGGGCCGTGTATTGTTTTGCGCTGCGAGCGCTGGCGGCGAAGTGGGTAATCGGCAGGCCGGCGACGGCGCTGTCCCGCAGGCGGGTATCTACCTGTATTACAGTTTGCAGCACAGCCTCCCCAAAGGTGGCGCGTAATTGCTGGCTCAGTGTGGCGTGGGAACGAACGCGCAGATCGAGCATGGTAATCAACAGTCGGTAGTTGAGGCCGGGGTTCTCCTGCTCGCGTACCGTCTGGATATCGCGCAGCATGTTGCGCAAGGCATAAATGGAAAGGTATTCCGGCGTGGTGGGGATGATCAACATCTGGCAGGCCACCATCGCCAGGTGGGTCAGCACGCCCAGAGAGGGCGGGCAATCCAGGATGATGGTGTCGTACAGCGGCATTTTCGCCAGCGCCTGACGGAGCAGTTGTTTGTAGGCGCGGCGGATGGGCAGGAAGCGTTCGGCCAGAATCAGTTCGGAACTGGCGGGCAGGATGTCCAGGCCGGGGATGGCCGTCTCGCGGCTGACGCTCACCGGTGTGGCCGAGTTGAGCAGCACATCGGCGAGCGAGCGGCGCACGCTGTGAGGGGGAATGCCCATCGCCAGCGTCAGGCTGGCCTGCGGGTCGAGGTCAACCAGCAGTACGTCCTGCCCCTGTTTGACCAGCGCGCCCCCCAGGGATACCGCGGTGGTGGTTTTGGCCACCCCGCCTTTTTCGCTGGCAATGGCCAGGATGCGCGTCATGAGGTCTCCTCCGCAGATTCCGAGTCGTTGGTTTGCACCACAATCTGGGCGCGGCGGCTGCGCAGCGCCTGGCGCAGTTCACGCACCGCGGTTTCCAGCATGGTTTGCGGGTCGGTGGTGGCGCGGATTTTGGTGGTGATCTCGGTGACCAGGCGTTCGCGCGCCGCTCTGCGCTGCGTGTCGAGGAACAGGCGGGCGCTGTCCAGCGCGCTGCCTAACTGGTCGGTGATGGTTTGCAGCAATTGAATTTCTTCCTCCGTCCAGTCCTGATCGCCGTCTTTGATCGCGTCCAACACACCGATCACCTGGTCGCGCACTTTGATTGGAATGGCCAGCGGGACACCTTCATCCGCTCCCTGGCTCCCCAGCACAGGGCGGCCCTCTTCCAGGGCCAGGCGTTCTTCCGGCTGTAGGGAGGGAGTTTCCAGCGGGGCCAACCCGCGTTCCGCGTCCTCGCTGTAGGCCAGGTCCTGGCGCATTTGCAGCAGCAATTGCCAGGCTTCCCGGCTCAGGCCGGCGTAGGCGCGTTCGGCGGCGCGCAGCGATTGCTGCACTTCCTCGAACAGGCGGGCATTGTCGAGCGCCACGCCGATCTGATTGGCCATTGTCTGCAACGTGGTGATGATGTCTTCGTTGAAGGCGTTGGGTTCGTCGTCCTGTACGGTCAGCGCGCCAATGACCTCGCCGCGGGCGTGGATGGGGATGGCGGCCTCCGAACGCGTCTGCGGCAGTTCGGGCGTGGCCAGGCGGATGGGGTCTTCGCCCGCCTGCAGGGCGATGCGCGCTTTGCGGTTGCGGATAGACCAGGCGATCATCGATGCGCCGTCCAGGCGCAGGCGGTGGCGGCGGGCGAGCATGGTCTGCCCGGCCTCGCCGGTGCCGGCGCGCAACACCGCCCATTCGTTCGTCGGATCAATCTCAAACAGGCCGACGTAATACAGGTCGAAGTGGTCGCGAATCAGGTCCACCACCTGGCGCATCAGTTCTTCACGGTTGAGGATGGACGAGGCGGCCTGAGCCACACGGGCAGAGGCTTCCAGGTAGCGCGAGCGTTCGGTCAGTTCTCGGGTGCGTTCGGCGACGCGGTTTTCCAACTGCTGGTATATCTCCCCGAGGTCGGCGGCCATCTGATTGAAGGTTTCTGCCAGGCGGGTCAGCTCGTCTCTGCCGGCCAGGGGGACACGCACATCCAGTTCGCCCTTTCGCATGCGCTCCGCGCTCTGGCGCAGCTCTTCCACCGGATTCACCACGCTGATCAGCAGCAGCCGCCCCATCATGGCGGCCAGCAGCAGCGCGGCCAGATAGCCGGTCAGCAACAGGTTGAGGCGGCGGCGCGCTTCGCTGACCGCTTGCTGGTTCTTCAGGTTGATGTCTGAACGTTCGTCTTTGACCAGGATGTCGATGCGCTGGCGGATGTCGTTGCTCAGGCGGTAGGCTTCGAACTCGGCGCGAGAGGCTTCGGTGGGGGTGTTGGCGCGCTCTACGGTGTCAATCAGTAACTGGTAGTCGTCAAGCGCCTGGAGGAGTTCATCCACCACCGGCTGGTCGTCGGGGCTGACGAAGGCCCGCGCCTCGGTCAGCGTTTCCACGGCGAGTTGGGCGTCGTCGCGGGCTTCGTATGGCGAGGGCGCGTAATCCAGGCGGTAGCGCAGCAGATTGGCGCGTGAGGAGGTCACGTATTCCGAGGCGGTCAGGAGGAGTTCGATGGCCCGGAGGTTGACGCCGGTGATCTCTTCCAGGCGGCGAGAGAGGGACGATGTGCTGCTCAGGGTGAGCGGCACACCCAGGCTGGAGATCACGATGAAGAACAGCACCCCGGCCGCGATGCGGTTGCGAACCGTCCTTCGTCGCAGAAATCGCAGAATCATGGGGCCTCCACTTCAGATCGAGCCGCTTCCCAGAACTGATTGGTGAACACCGCGTCGGGGTCAACCGGCGTCAGGATGACCTCGTAGCTGGCCAGCGTGTTGATCACCGAACGCACTTCATCCCGGTTGGTATAACCCGGCGGGTGCAACCCGCTCTCCACCAATCGGCGGATTTCATCCATCATGGTGAGCTGATGCTCTCGTTCCAGCAATCCGGCCGTGTCATATTTGAGCACGATGTCCACGGCTTCTTCCGGGTTTTCGAGGGCGTACTTCCAGCCGCGCAGGCTGGCGCGCACCATGCCTTCTACAAGGCGAGGGTTTTCTTCCACCAGCCGTGTGTGCGTCATCAGCAAATCGCCGGGGAAGTTCAGGCCGTAGTCGGCGTAGTCAATGATGTTGATCTCGTCCGGTCGGTATCCGCTTTCCAGCACCGTGTGGTACTCGTTGTAAATCATGGCGGAGGCCACGTCCAGGTCATCGTTCAAGAAGGCGTCCATGCTGAATCCCTGGGGGACGAGGGTGAACTCATCGGGCGAGAGGCCTTCTTTGGCTGCCAGGGCGTTGAACTGCGCCTCCCACGATCCCAGCCACACGCCAACGCGTTTGCCGCGAAAATCTTGCGGCGTCTGGATGCCGCTTGAGGCTTTTGCAATCAGGATCAGCCCGTTGGATTGCTGGATCTGGGCCACGCTGATCAGCGGTTTTCCTTGCTGAATTTGGGCGATCAAATCGGCCAGCAAGCCGGTGCCGAATTCCGCTCTGCCGGAGGCGACCTCGTCTGCCGGGGTGATGTCCGGCCCGCCGGGGCGGATGGTCAGGTCTATGCCTTCTTCTGCGTACCAGCCTTTGTCCAGAGCGACGTAGTAACCGGCGAACTGCGCCTGGGTGATCCATTGCAATTGCAGCGTTGCCGGGATTGCGGCCGGCGGCGTGGGAGTGGATGCGGCCCCGGTCGCGCAAGCCGCGAGCAGTACGGCCAGGAGAGCGACGGAAAGCGCAGTTTTCATGGCAGTTCCTCCGGCGGATGTTCTGGGACGTTCTGTTCGCCGTTCGTGCCGGCCAGACGGATGCTCAACCGCGGCAGATTGAGCGCGGTGCGGATTTCGTGAACGGCGGTTTGC
>RFKO01000194.1 GCA_003694235.1 Anaerolineae bacterium | reverse complement strand
GAAATGACTTCTTCCATCGTCGCCACAGACTCGGTATTGACCCTCGATATTGGCAGCACCAAAACACGTGCCGCGCTCTTCGATGTGGTCGGCGGCTTCTATCGCTTCATCGCCGCCGGGACGGCGACAACGACCGTCGGTCCGCCCTACAATGACGCCCGCGAGGGCGTGGTACAGGCCATCCATCAACTGCAAGAGACCACCGGCCGCACGCTGATCGCCAGCGACGGCAGCCTGCTCACCCCAGCCACCCCCGACGGCTCCGGCGTGGACGCGGTAGCGGCCACCCTGTCCGCCGGCCCTCCCATTCGTGTCGTGGCCGTGGGGCTGCTGGATGATGTCTCCCTGCAAAGCGCGGTGCGGCTGGCCCAATCAACCTACTCTACGATAGTAGAGAAAGTCAGCATGAACGATGGCCGACAACAGGCCCGGCGCATCGACGCCATCCTGCACGCCCGCCCGGAATGGATCATCTTCGCCGGCGGGCTGGATGGCGGTGCAACGCACTCGATCCATACCCTGGCCGAAGCGGTGGGATTGGCGAGTTATCTGCTGCCGCGCAACGACCGGCCGGTGGTGCTCTACGCCGGCAACAGCGAAATCCGCCAGGAGATCAAGGAAACGCTGGCGCCGGTGGTGGATGTGTACACCGCGCCCAACATCCGCCCCCTGCTGCAGGAAGAGCGTCTGCTTGCTGCCGGCCCGGCAGTGCGCAAAGTTTTCAAAGCCGTGCGCGCCGCTCAGATGTTCGGCCTGACCGAAATCGACGCCTGGAGCGAGGGGCGACTTTTGCCCGCAGCCACAGCGTTCGGGCGCATGATTCACTTCCTGGGGCGATTGTACGATCCCAACAAAGCTGTGCTGGGGATCGATGTCGGCTCGGCCTCGGTCACTGTAGCCGCGGCCAGCGGCGGGCATCTCATCCAGCGGGTGTTTTCCGACCTCGGCATGGGAGAAAGCGTGGAGGCTCTGCTGAACGCCATTCCTCCCGAACGGATCACGCGCTGGCTGCCGGACACATTCGACGAAGAGCGCGTTTTGAACTTTGTGGCCAACAAAGCCGCCTTCCCGGCCAGTGTGCCGGCGAGCGCGGAAGAACTGTTGCTGGAACAGGCCGTTGGCCGCGAGGTGGTGGCAGCCGCCGTGCGGCAGACCTTGAAAGAGCATACGGTGGAGACCGGCCGCGCCCGCCCGGACATTCTGCCCTGGACGGAGCCTATCCTGCTTTCCGGAGCATTGTTCAGCCGCTCGCCATCCGTGGCACAGGCCCTGCTGGTCGCGCTGGACGGTCTGCAACCTGCCGGCGTGACTACCGTGGTGCTCGATCAGAACGAATTGCTTCCCTCCCTGGGAGTGGCTGCCGAGGTGAACCCTCTGCTCGCGGTGCAGGTACTGGAATCCCACGCCTTCCTCAACCTGGGGACGGTGATCGCCCCGGTGGGTAGCGCGCGACAGGGCACCCCTGTGTTGCGCCTGAACGTCCAGTTTGAAGACGGGCGCACAACGCAGGCAGAGATCAAATTCGGCACGCTGGCGCGCATCCCCCTCCCCTCAGGCAAGTCAGCCCAGGTACACGTCCAGCCCTTGCATCGCTTCGACGTCGGACTGGGCGGCCCAGGGCGCGGCGGACGGCTGCAGGTGGCCGGCGGCGCGCTGGGGATTGTCATTGATGCCCGCGGACGCCCCTTGCAGTTACCCAAAGACGCCACCCAGCGAAGCCGCCTGCTGGAGCGCTGGCGCACCGCCCTGACCAGGTAATTGGCACTCTTCTTGCATCGGATGGAAACAGCATGATTGCACCCGTCGTTCGCATCTCCCCACTGACCACCATTCGCCGCCATCGGGAACTGCCGATAGCCGGTGAAGTAGTGGCGCGCAAAGGCCAGAAAGTGGAAGCCCACCATGTGGTAGCCGAGGCTTATCTGCAACCGCGACATCTGTTGCTCAACATCGCCCACAGCCTGAAGGTCTCACCCGAACGGGCAGATGAGTTGATCCAGCGCGCCGCGGGGGAGTTGGTCGCACAGGGAGACCTGATCGCCGGGCCGGTAGGGTTGATGCAGCGGGTGGTGCGCGCCCCCAAAAGCGGACGCATTGTGGTCGCCGGCGACGGCAAAGTGTTGCTGCAACTGACCACCATCCCCCACGAACTGCGCGCCGGCATGCCGGGCACGGTGGTCAGCCTGATCCCGGAACGCGGCGTAGTGATCGAAACCACCGGTGCGCTGGTGCAAGGTGTGTGGGGCAACGGCGGGGCGGATTTCGGCCTGCTGCACAGCAAACTGGATAAACCGGATGAACAACTGACCGTCGCGGCGCTGGACGTCAGCCTGCGGGGGGCGATTGTTCTGGGCGGCTATTGCGCCGATGCCGCCGTCTTCCAGCGAGCGGCGGACATCCCTCTGCGCGGTCTGATCCTCACCAGTATGGAAGCCGCGCTGATTCCGGCAGCGCGCAAACTTTCCATCCCGGTGGTCGTACTGGAAGGATTTGGCTTTCATCCGTTGAACACAATCGGCTATAATGTGCTTGCAGGAGCGGACGGGCGTCAGGTGGCTTTGAACGCCCAACGCTTTGACCGCTTTGACGGCAGCCGCCCGGAGGTTATCATCCCCCTGGAAAGCGACATGCCGCCCAACGAGCACGGCCTGGAAGGCGAAGT